>JACCVS010000032.1 GCA_013698055.1 Acidobacteriota bacterium | reverse complement strand
GGCAGCGTCACCATCGCACCACTGCCGACGAACCTGACGCCAGATGCCATTAAGTCGCTTGAGCAAGATTCAAAACTTCAGGTGACGCAATTTACCGGCGCGAACATCGTCTATTTTGGCTTCAACGTGCAAACCCCGCCCCTTGATAACCTCAAGCTGCGCCAGGCCATTGCTTATGCAATTGACCGCGAAACGATTATTCGTGATCTGTTGCTCGGACAGGCGAAAGTTGCTCACTCGATTTTGCCGGAAGAATCATGGGCTTATTCGCCCGGACAGAAATATGCTTTCGATCCGGCGCGAGCCAAACAACTCTTGGACGAAGCAGGGTTGCGTGACCCTGATGGGGACGGCCCACAGATGCGGCTCAAGAGTCCCATCAAATTCAAAATCTCTTCTTCCAGCGTAGCCACACGCCAGTACGTTGATGTCATCCGCGACTATTTGAAGAAAGTCGGATTGCCCGTAGAGATCGAGACGATGGAAACCAACACGCTGCTTGAGCAGTTGCGTCTCGGCGATTTTCAGATGACGACCTCGCGCTGGGTCGGTGGCAATCAAGACCCGATTTTCCTGAAAGACCTTTTTCATTCATCGGAGATTCCTTCGCAGCAACGCGCCAGCCGCAACCGCAGCCGCTACAAGAATCCTGAGCTTGACCGCATCCTTGACGAAGCCGTCAACACTCCCGACCGCGAGAAGGCGCTCGGGCTTTACCGCCAGGCGCAGGAAATCGTCAGCCGCGACCTGCCAATGTTTCCGCTCTGGTATCCGGCCAACATGAGCGTCGCTAATAAAAGTGTCGGGAACATCAAGATTGACGGCAGCGGCGATTGGAGTTTTGTGCGGAATTTGACAGTGAACAAATAGAAGCAGTCTCATAAAAGTTCAGAGTACAAACTTTAGTTTGCTTTGTCTCAGGAAAACGCACGCTAAAGCGTGAACTCTCAACACGCGATGCTATTGATGAGATGGCTTCCAGTATCGAATAAAGAGGGGCAAGGGTAAAGGAGATAACTATGGCTGACTCAAGCTCATTTTTCACTACGTGGAGACCGCGCCTCCTCAGCATTCTGTGGATCGTCGTGGGATTGCTCATCACGTTTCACGGAGCGTAGAAACTCTTCAACTTTCCGCCCGGCCCGCCTGGATTTTTCCCTGCCTCGCTTCTTTCACTGATTGGCATAGCCGGGATATTGGAATTTGTCGGAGGACTGCTCCTCATAATTGGACTGTTCACGCGACCTGTTGCTTTCATCCTGTCGGGACTCATGGCTGTTGCCTACTTTATGCAACATGCGCCAATGGCTTTTTTTGACCCCATAACGAACAAAGGGGAGTTGGCTGTGGTTTACTGTTTCTTGTTCCTTTACCTATCTGTGGCCGGAGGCGGTCAGTGGAGTTTAGGTAATCAATTGCAGCGGCGCGTTTAAAATTCACAAAAATTAAAACGCAGCTTTTAAATGTCCACGCCGCCAACATCCCTCAACGTTACTTTTAACTCAGCGCGTGACACAGCGCCTTCACGTATCAAGCGGATATGCTGTCCGCTCAGGTCAATGACTGTGGAGGGCTTGTCGCCGCGAGATGCGCCGCCGTCAACAATCAAGTCCAGACCTTCCGGGAAAGAACGTGCGACTTCTTCGGCAATTCGTGCCGGTGGCTCGCCCGCGCGGTTTGCGCTGGTCGCGGTGAGCGCGCCGCCGCAAGCCCCTATGAATGAGCGCACCTCTTCATCATCCGGCAATCTCAATCCTACGGTTTCGCTGTTCGCGGTCAATTCGTCCGGCACTTCCGGCCTGGCATTGACCACAATCGTCAACGCTCCCGGCCAATGACGTTCTGTGACAAAATCAAAGAGCGGCGATTTGTCGATGATGAAACGCGAGGATTGGGCAACGTCGCCGATGACTATCAGAATGGGCTTCCCTTC
Organism: Acidobacteriota bacterium; assembly: GCA_013698055.1. Classification (GTDB taxonomy): domain Bacteria; phylum Acidobacteriota; class Blastocatellia; order Pyrinomonadales; family Pyrinomonadaceae; genus QHXM01. The sequence goes on along the minus strand of JACCVS010000032.1, from coordinate 2,486 downwards.
GTCTCTACCCTTCAAACTATTCAAGCGGCTCAGTGCCTCACGATTGAAAGGGTCTGCGCCTAATCCATAGAACGTATCCGTGCGAAAGGCTATGACGCCGCCCCCGGCTATTACCTGTGCCGCGCGCACACGCGCCTTTTTACTATCTGGAATCAGACTTAAACTCACTTAGCAATCAATCCCAGCGACGATTGAGTGGCCGCATCTATCGAATTTTCACTCCGAATGCAATGCCGTCTCCGAACGAGAGGATTTGAGCGCGGAGTTGCGGGTGATTGATGAAATGCCGGTTGAACTCGCGCAGAGCTTCCGTTGATTCTTGCTGGTCTGGCGAGCGAATCTCCCCCGCGACCTGTCCACCCCACAACACGTTGTCGGCAATAACCACGCCCCCGACGCGCAGCAGCGGCAGGCTCTGATTAAGATACTCCGAATACTCTTCCTTCAAAGCGTCCAGATAAATCAGATCGAATGTCTCTTCGAGACGCGGGATAACTTCGAGAGCTTTTCCTCGCTCAATGCGAACGCGCTCACGAACTCCGGCGCGCGTGAGATAATCTTCGGCGCGACGAATCATCTCATCCTTCGGCTCAATGGTCACGATCAGTCCATTATCCGGCATCGCCTGCGCCAGGTGAACCACCGCATAACCGATTGCCATGCCGATTTCCAGAATGCGCCGGGCATTCATCGCGCGCGCAGTTATCTCAAGAAAGAGCGCCACCTCGCGGTCGGCAATGGGCACTCCGTTCTTCTCAGCGTCGGCTTCCATCTCAGCCACTATTCCACTGTTAGGCGGCAGCAGGCGTTCGAGATATTCCGCCTGCTCACGGCGAATGATGGCATCAAGACGTGCTTTCATAGATGACTTCCTTACAGTCTGTTAATCTTAAAATTAATGCTTCCAAGTCTACTCTCAACAAAGATGGTCACGCAATTTGGGAATTTCTGCCGCTGCTGGCGAAGATGGCAATTCATAAACATTTATCTTTCAATTGTCAGGTTTCTCCTGCGCTTCGGACGAGACGGAGACGTAGCGGCGAGCAAGCCCTAACTCGCGCAGCTTGTGCTGTAGCGACTGGCGATGCATCCCTAAAACGGTGGCTGCGCGGGTGACATTCCCGCCCGAGTCCTCCAGACAGCGCGCAATGTAGCGCCGCTCAAACTCCTTGCGGTCTGAGCGAAAGTCCGCCGTGAAGGGAATGAGGAGTGAGCCGTCAGTTTCCGGCTCGCCATCCGAGTCACCATTTCTGGCAGAAGAGCTTTTCTTGATTTCCTCCGGCAGATCGAGCGCAGTCAATTCATCGCCTTCGGCCATAATCGCCGCACGCTCGATGGTATTCCGCAATTCGCGCACGTTGCCCGGCCACTCGTATTCGATCAGGCGGCGCAGCGCACTCTGTCCGATCAAACGAACGGGAAGGTTGTAGCGCTCCGCCGCCGCGCGCGCGAACGTTTCCGCAAGAACGGGAATGTCTTCACGTCGCTCGTGCAATGGCGCTATCTCAACGGTCACGACGCGCAAGCGGTAGAAAAGGTCTGCTCGAAAATTCCCGTCCTTGATCTCCTGTTCGAGCGGGCGATGCGTGGCGCTGACGATTCGCACATCAACCGCAATTGATTCGTTGCCGCCGAGCCGCTCGATGTGTCGCTCTTCGAGGGCGCGCAAGAGCTTCGCCTGTACATTCGCGCTCATATCGCCGATCTCATCAAGAAAAAGCGTTCCGCCGTCGGCCTGCTCAAACTTCCCTCGCCTGCGCGCCGCCGCCCCTGTAAAAGCGCCTTTTTCGTGGCCGAAAAGCTCCGATTCAATCAACTCCGAGGGAAGCGCGGCACAGTTGACAGCGATGAAAGCCCCGCTGCGCCTCGACATGCTTCTTTCGTGAATCTCGCGCGCGACGAGTTCCTTTCCCGTACCTGATTCGCCGCGCACCAGCACGGTCGCATCAGTCTCCGCGACCTTCTCGATCATGGCGCGCACGCGCCGCATCGCTTCGGATGTCCCGATTAACGCGCCACGCGACGTACCTTCGATTTCAATGCGACGACGAAGCGAGCGGTTTTCGCGACGCAGTTGCACGGTCTCAAAAGCATTCTTGATAACAAGACGCAGGTCGTCCAGCTCAAACGGCTTCGAGAGATAATCGTGCGCGCCGGATTTTATGGCCTCGACCGCCATCCGCTCAGAGCCGTGCGCCGTGATCAGAATCACGAGCGGTGCATCGCCGTTTGCTTCTTTCAACTCACTTAAAAATTCCAGCCCGCTCGCGCCCGGCAAGTTCACATCCAGCAGCAACAGATCGGGTCGCCACTCTTTCATCAGCAGTCGCGCCGCCTCGACGCTCTCGGCCTCTTCAATCTCATAGCCAAAGCCGCCCAGAGAGCGCCGCATCCCGTAGCGCGCCGCTTCTTCGTCGTCAACAATCATCAGCCGCAATCCGGCTTCCGTTTTCTTTTCAACCATCTGATTAAGCTATCTCCAAATA
>JACCVS010000390.1 GCA_013698055.1 Acidobacteriota bacterium | reverse complement strand
TCTGTCTCGCGTGGGTCTTCTTCCGCGCCGATAGTGTTGGAAACGCTTGGGAAGTGCTGGCGCGTCTCGGAGCTTTGAAGTTCGAAATGGCCAATCTCATCACGCCAGTCTTCAGCATCCCCATCGGCGGAGCGGCCTTGCCGGTCTCTGTGCTTCTGGTGCTGATTCTGAGCTACTTGGCGCACTGGTTCCCGAAGAATGCTCTCGACCGTTTGCAGGGTGGATGGGGATGGCTGCCTTCGCCTGTGCAGGCCGCGATGATTCTCTCAATCGCTTTCGGTCTTTACTATATTTCGGGCACCGAAGTGCAATTTATCTACGGCAACTTCTGACGATAAGATTTTGAAGGTTTCAGGGAAGTTATGAACATGGACTGCAAAGTTTGCGGGGCACAACTGAGGGGCGATGCCAAGTTTTGCAACAAGTGCGGCGTGCCGCTCTCGATCTTCTCGCGCCTCGGCTCAAAATTCGCCGACTCGAAGAGCGAAATGACAATGGTTGCCGGTCACGACGAGGGTGAAGTACCGACCGTTGATTCGCCCTCAAGAGTCGCGCCGACCATAGAGTCGCCCGCGTCTGCGCCGGTTGTAAAATCGCCTGTGCCTGTCGTGGGATCGCCTGCGCGCGTGGCGGCGGCTGAACGAGTTGCGCCAACCATTGAAACATCTGCGCCGAAAGAAAAACGCCCGCGCCATATTCTTCTGAGCAAGCCGGCGCAGACGATTCTCTTCGTCTTCATCTTCGCCTCGCTGCCACTCTTCATCCCCACCTTGGGGCAAATGCTCGGCATGAAGGATCAGCCATATGGCGAGATGCTGCCCGACCCTCGCGAACTCATCACTTTCAAAAGCAGTGGTGCATCCGACAGCAGTATTCCGGGCGGTGGCGGTGGCTCCACAACGGTTGAAGAAACTTATGCTGCGACGGGGGCGGACGCGCCCGTCATCGTCGGTTCCGATCATCCGGTTGAAGACCCTGCCAAAGCTCTTGATTCCTTCTACGCCTCGCTCGCCCGCACGGATGGCAAGCAGGCTGGCGCGATTACCCGCGTCACGCACTACGGCGATTCGCCGATTACCAACGATGGCATCACCAGCACAGTTCGCCGCTTGATGCAGACTCGCTTCGGCGATGCCGGGCACGGCTTCATCCTGATGGATAGACCGTGGGCGTGGTACAACCACGACGCCATCACGTTCACTTCGGGCGGCGGCTGGGACGATACTCCGATGGGGCCTGGCAGCAGCACGGGTGAATTCGGTCTGGGAGGCGTTTCTTTCCGCGCGAGCGGCCCCGGCAAGTACGCGCGCTTTGCGCCTGCAACGACAGGCGAGACGGGCAAGAATTTCTCGCGCATGGAGGTCTACTATCAGGCAGAGCCGGGCGGAGGCCAGTTCAGCGTCAGCGTCAACAACGAGAGCGGGCACAGCATCTCGACCAGCGGCGATGCTCCCGTTTCCGCTTTTCACGAAATCAAAGCGTCGAAAAGTGGGGAAAATACTTTTGAAGTCAAAACCACGGGCGGCAGCGTAGAGCTTTACGGCGCGGTGCTTGAGAACGACGGCCCCGGCGTGGTTTACGATAGTCTCGGCGTCAACGGAGCTTATGCCGGATTGCTCGTCTCCGCGATGAATCAGGAACACTGGGCGGAGCAACTGCGCCATCGCAATCCCAATCTGGTCGTCATCAACTACGGCACGAACGAGAGCCAATACGCTTCGCCGGATCAGATGCAGCGTTACGAAAAGGATTTGCGCGAAGTTATCCGGCGCGTGCGCGTGGCGCTGCCGAACGTTTCCATCCTCGTCGTCTCGCCGATGGATCGTGGAAAACGCGCTCCCGGCGGCAAGATCATCACAATGCCTTCCATTCCTTTGATCGTCGAGATGCAGCGCCGCGTCGCACTCGAAGAGAATTGCGCCTTCTTCAATACCTTTCAAGCGATGGGCGGCAACGGCACGATGGCGAAATGGGCTGCGGGCAAAGGCAAGAATCATCTGGTCGGTGGCGATTTGACGCACCCGACCGCCGAGGGTGGCGTAGTCGTCGGCGGCCTCATCTACGAAGCCCTCAACGACGGCTATACGAAATACAAAGCCCGCGCCGGAAATCAACTGGTCGCACAAGGCAAATAATAATCAAGTTCGATGTCTATAGTCTTGAGTTCTGAAGTCGTTTAACTTTACACTTCGGACTCAAGACTTTTAATTTTTGATACAGGGAGAACAGCAAACATGGCACTGCCGCAAGGTGTGACGGATTACCTTAACGAGAACGCCCAGAACAATGGTGGAGCGCAGCCCGCAGCCGGTGACGATCTTTTCAAGGCGGGCGTGCTCGACAGTTTCGCCCTTGTTGATTTCATCGGCGTGCTCGAAGCCGAAACCGGCATCAGCGTTCCCGACTCGGATGTGAAACCCGCCAACTTCCAGACCCTCGAAGCTATCGAACGATACGTCGAATCACGCAAAGGTTGAAACCAACACGAGTGAAAGCCTACATCACAGGCTCGGG
>JACCVS010000025.1 GCA_013698055.1 Acidobacteriota bacterium | reverse complement strand
AAATTTATGTCAGAGGCAAGGAAAGTGCCGAACGCTTATATAGTGCCGATTCCGGCAGGCGCAACCGCGAAGAAGGGCGACATCGTGTTGACTTGGTGGCAAAGCGGTTCGGGCATGAATCGCGCCACCGTGGTTGACGACGCCACGCCGACCGAACCCGTTGTGCGCTATCTCGATATTGGTTATGACAATCCGGCCAAGTCCAAAGACGGAACAACCGGCATTGGGCAAATGGAAGAAAAACTCAAACCGAATTCCTTCGTTAAAATCAACAATCCGCTGGAACCGGGAACGTCCGTCGCCATTCAAGACGGCGCGAATATGAAGAAGGTGCAAATCATCCGCGTGGCGGGCGACAAGGTTTTCACGGTCAGCCCCAGCGGAAAAATCGCCGTATATGATAAAGCGCGCTGCACGCCGATGCCCATTAAATCCGCCGCCAAAGCAGGCGAGACGGTTAAAGCCGTGTGGGCTGCGATGTGGATTAAAGATGGCACGGTCACCAAAGTTGATCCAAAAATCGGGCGCGTGTTCATCAAATTCGGCACCGACGACAAGGAAACAGCCGTCCCCTTCGGCGATGTCATGAAGTGAGATTCTAAGATACGCAAGAAAAAAGCTGGCAGCGATTTTGACGAAAGCAATTTCGTCGCATCAGCATCCCAAACAAGAAACCAGAGATTGCAGGTTATGGTCATCTGGTGAAACCATAAACTAAGGAGAGAACAAAAATGAAGACACAACGAAGCATCGCAATGGGCCTGACATTGGCTCTCATCACGTTCGCCGCGCTCGCGTGCGGCAAAGGCGGCAACTCAACCCCGACCGCGACGTTTCAGACTTTCTACAACGCCATAAAAAATGCGGATGTGGCAGCGATAAAGACTGTCATGCCAAAGAAGAACCTGGAGCAGATGGAGAGCGAAGCGAAGGCGAAGGGTGTCGTGCTTGATGACACTCTCAAAGTTCAACTGCTGCAAACAGCTACGAAATTCCCTGCCACAATGCCGGAAACGCGTGACGAAAAGATCGAGGGCGATAAGGCCACTCTGGAATTCAAGGATGGAGAGAACTGGCGCAAGCTCGGCTTCGCCAAAGAAGATGACGGTTGGAAGGTAAGCCGTTAGGTCGCTAAGGTAAGCATCGGAAGGCTTCAGGCTCAGACCTCTGTTTGTCTAGAGGCGGTGTGCCGCCTCTAGACAAACAAGATGGCAAGAGCGAGGGACGTAATGCGGCACATAAAGATACCGCTGCCAGCGAGAGAGATACTTTTGGGGCTGTTGATATTGCTGTGCGTTTGCACAAAAACTCCTGCACAGAGCGTTGATGACAATCCGGCTAATTGGTGTCGCAATGGGTTATTTCCATCGGACGAAGCGGAGTTCAAACTGGCTATGGTGAGCGGCATTAAGGGAACCCAAATTCACTTCTTTAGCGATACGGACGACTGCCCGAGCGCCGATGCAAAGTGCAAGCTGAAGAGTTATCTCATCGCAGGAAATCAAGTGCTTGTTTCCAGGCGGTACGGCTCATGGATATGCAGTTGGTATCAGCCGCGAAAGGGAGATGAAACCGTTGGCTGGCTCCCGGTGGATAGCCTCGTTATTTCAGGACAAGCCGCAAGCCCTGCCTTAGAAAAGTGGATCGGTCAGTGGAAGTATGGCGATCAGTCATTAAACATCCGGCGCGATAGCAAACGGGGATTTCTGACCGTTAAAGGTGACGCCATCTGGCGAGGTACTGGTGACAATGTTCATGTGGGCAGTGTTAAAGCCAGAGCGTTACCTCAAGCCAATGAACTTATCTTCATAGAAGAAGAGTGTCGTGTCGCACTCAAGTTAATTGGCGATTACATTATAGCCAGCGATAACTCCGAGTGCGGCGGCATGAATGTGCGTTTCAACGGCGTCTATCGAAAAGGGCGATGAGATAATTCAGTAGCCCCGCAACTGATGATGAGTTTATATGAAATATGTCCTGACAATTTTAGCGATACTGATTTGCGCTTGCTCCGCTTCCCCTCTGAATAACAACGCGGACGAGTTATGTGTCAGCCTTTCATTGACAGTTGGAGAGCGCAGCAAGGACAGCAATTCTCAAACGACGACGATTACGGTTGAGCGCGACGTGATTGCGCTTAAGAAAACCTCAAGCGGGTACAGGGGCGGCAGCAGCGCGCCTTCTGCGGTAAAAAATTTTAGATTGACGCCCGCCGACAAAGTAAATTTAATCAAGTTGATCCGATCAAACGATCTGCTGGTGACGGATTCAATCAAGCTTCCGCAAGCATCTTCAAACTTCAGATACTTTGAGGTTTCGGTTGAATTAACTGTGGGTGGAAAAAAAGGGGCGATCAACATCAGCGGCATGAGAACCGCCGTAGAAGTCAAAGAAAAAAAGCTTTACCAAAACACTCTGGCTTTGGTTAAAGAGCTTTACCTGATTATGAGCCGTCAGGACAAGGGCATTCGTTTTGGAGAGTTAACTGTCGAACCATCAAGGCAATGACAGGCTAAATGCGAAAGGTGCTCTGGAAGCACGGCTCAAGGAAGTAGATTGTTTAATTGGTGCTACCGGCAAGATAGCAATCTGCTTTTGACTTCAAGAGGAGCGACTGTTTGAAGACAGATGCCGTTGAAGTTTCCTGTAGTGTTCCGATCAGACACACACGCTGGACGAGTTTTTGGATTGGGGCTGTCGCGTTCGTTGTTACATTGCTGTTGTCCGCCGCGTTCGTTGGCTTAATGCTGCTGTTGCCCGTCAACATTGATGGGGGAGTGGCTATCATAGTTTTAACCTTTCTCTGGTTTGGTCTCTTTTTCTTCAGCTTTCCCTGGCAAAAGCGCTATGCGCGTTCGCGGGATTTGCGACGACCCGGTATCAGCATCGCCAATGGCACACTCACGATTCCTGTGAGCGATGACCTCATGCTGCATTTCAAGCTTGATGAGCCGTATGAACTGATGTTCGGCTGGATGGATTTCGTGGTAAAGGGATCAGGCGGGCCTTCTACCAACACGCGCGCCCTGATGACGTACGCGATATTGTCGCAGGCCGGACAACAGCTATTCCTGAAAGCTGAGGAGTCTGTTCGAGAGGCGAAGGCCGCAGGCTGGCCGAACTCGACGTATTCGGTGACGCCCGCCCTCAGCCTGCGCCTCTGGGCAGGCGACATCGTGATTCTGATCGAAGCTGTGCGGGCGCATGTCCACCCGACTGTGCCTGAGCTTCAGACACCAACACCCATGCCGTCTACAGAAAGCTACGCGCCGGAAGAACCCACCAAAGAGTGGCCGGAAAATCCGTTACAGGCACGCAATCGCCACGAGGTCATGCTCTTTTTAGATTGGCTGAA
>JACCVS010000024.1 GCA_013698055.1 Acidobacteriota bacterium | reverse complement strand
TATCTATTCAGAAGCTACATCAAAAGTGAAAGTAGATGCCCTCTTGAATGAAGGCGAACAACTCGCGCGGAAGTAAAGCAGATGTTGGATGTTGATTTCAGTTACCAGCATCCAGCATCTGACATCTGATATCTGATATCTGACATCTAGCCTATGCCTGAACTACCTGAAGTCGAGCTTGTCGCGCGTGCGCTTGAGCGCATCATCAAGAATCGCCGCATCGTCGCCGCCGAGTTGCTGCGCGACCGCCTCGCGCCTGATACGCCTCCGAGACAATTCTCGCGCCTCTTGCGCGGGGCGACAGTAGAAGAAGTGGGCCGCCGCGGCAAACACATTCTGATTAAGCTGAATAACGCGCGCGTGCTGATTACGCATCTGCGAATGACCGGAAGGTTTCTCTACCTGCCTGTCGAAGCTCCTCTTCCCAAACACACGCACGCGGTCTTTTATCTGGATAACGAAAGGCGGCTCATCTTCACAGACCAGCGCCACTTCGGGATGATGAAGATTGTGCCTGCGGCTGAGCTTGACGAAGCGAAAGAACTTCGCTTGCTTGCTCCTGAGCCTTTTTCAGAAGAGTTCACACCCCACTATCTACACACGGCGCTCTTACGCTCGCGCCGCACTTTGAAAGAAACGCTGCTGGATCAAAAGCGCGTGCTGGGTCTGGGGAATATCTACGCGGCGGAAGTCATGTTTCTCGCCCGCATTAGTCCATTCACAGTCGCTGCCGAGTTAACGAAGAGACGTGTGCCGCGTCTTCACCGCGCGATTCTCGACATACTCTCGGAATCGCTCTCACATGGCTCGACGATGAACGTTGATCCCGAAAATATAGATGGCAGTTATTACGGCGGCAGCTATGAAGGACACTGGCGCGTCTATGACCGCGAAGGCGAGCCGTGCCCGGTGTGCCTTGCACGCATCCGCCGCATCTCTCACGCCGGACGCTCGACCTTCTTCTGCCCGCGCTGCCAGCGCCGTTGAGTTTGGACGGACGATTTCCTTCTTGACAGCTATCTATGAGCGGCGTATAACGACCTTGAGAAAAACGTGGTGATGTTAAGGCGACTTGCGGCCACGTAAAATAACCCGCTAAACAGCTCGGCCAGTCCATTAAAGGGCGACCCCGCAAACTTCAAGATATTCTGAAGTCCCGCGTTGTTTAGCGCGGGGCTTTTATTATTTGAACACTCAGCTATCAGCGCTCAGCCTTTGATTGTTTTTGCTGACGGCTGAATGCTGATAGCTGACAGCTTCTTTTATGGAAAACTTTCGAAATCTTCTCGAACGCGATGATGTCACGGTCTTCGATGGCGCGATGGGCACGATGCTCTACGCCAAAGGCGTGTACATAAATCGCTCTTATGACGAGCTGAATCTGACCAACCCTGACCTCGTGCGCGAGGTTCACGAAGAGTACATTCGCGCCGGAGCCGAAATCGTTGAGACCAACACGTACGGCGCGACGGCTCACAAGCTACAACAGTACGGGTTGGAAGGCAGCCTTCGTCTGATCAATATCGCCGCTGCTCGCATCGCGCGTGAAGCCGCTGGGGATCGCGTGTTTGTGGCAGGCGCTGTCGGGCCATTGGGTCTACGCATCGAGCCTTATGGCCCGACCTCTTTTGATGAAGCGAAGGATATGTTCAAGGAGCAGATAGCAGCGCTCCTCGACGGTGGCGTTGATCTCTTCGCTCTCGAAACTTTCTCTGACATTTCAGAGATGCGGCAGGCCATGCGCGCCGTGCGGGAGTTGTGCGATCTGCCCATCATCGCGCAAATGACCATCCTGCCCGACGGCAACACGACGTTTGGCACGACGCCCGAAGTTTTCACTGCGAGGCTAGATGAATGGGGCGCGGATGTCATCGGACTTAACTGCGGCGTCGGCCCGGCCATCGTCCTCACCGGGCTTGAAAAGATGCGCGGCGTGACGAATAAGAAACTGGCGGCGCAGCCCAACGCGGGATTGCCGCGCGATGTTCAGGGGCGACAGTTCTACATGTGCTCGCCCGAGTACATGGCGTAGTTTGCCAAGCGTTTGATTCAGGCGGGCGCGAAATTCATCGGCGGTTGCTGTGGCACAACACCCGCGCACATCAAGCTCATCTCGGACGCCGTGCGCGCAGCCTCTCCGCGCAAGCAGCATGTGGTCGTCAGCGAAGCCGTAGCCGCGCGCGTTGAAGAGCTAACCCCAGCCGACATTAAAGTCATTCCCCCCGAAGAACGTTCCCTGTGGTCGCGCAAGATTACCAACGGAGAGTTCGTCACCTCGGTCGAAGTCTTGCCGCCGAAAGGTTGCGCTCCCGAAAAGACGCTCGAGTCAATTCGTCTCTTGAAGGACGCGGGCGTTGACGGCGTGAACATCCCCGATGGGCCACGCGCGCAGACGCGCATGAGCGCTCAGGCCACAGCCGTTTTAGTCGAACGCGACATCGGCATCGAGGCAGTGCTTCACTATTGCTGCCGTGACCGGAATCTTCTGGGCATGATGTCCGATCTTTTGGG
>JACCVS010000801.1 GCA_013698055.1 Acidobacteriota bacterium | reverse complement strand
GCCGCCCTTTTCCCTTCCGCCGTTAATGCGTAGAAATCATTGCCGCGCTCTTCCATCAATCCTTCTTCGACGAGGCGCTCGACGGTGAAGAAAACTTCTTTGCGCGCTTCCATGTCGTTGCCGCCTGCCTCGAACAGTTCATGTAGATCAAGCGTTTCTTTCCCGATCTGCTCGAACATGCCCAACACTAGCCGCTTCATCTCATCCATATACTTCGACTATCTATCTTTCATGGTTTCGACCATTCGGGCGACATCCGGCGGGATAGGACGACCTTTAGCATCAACCGTATCGGCGAAACGGACGGGGGAGCGTATTGCGCCCACTGTCGTGCGCTTCGTTCCGGCGAGCGCGCCCTGCCCTGCTTTCGTCGTCGCCAATTCAGCAGCCGGAGCTTTCCTGGCATTTCTGTCGGCGATGAAAGATGTTATCGGAACAAGGAGAAAGAGAAGCGCCATCATCCCGGCAACGGACGAGAAGAAAAGATTGTCAGTGCTGATAAAATTTCCAGAGGACATGTAGCTGAGGCCAGCGAGTCCGAGAAAACCCAGAGCCATCACGATGCAGACGACGTTCAAGAGTAAATTCTCGCTCTTCATCAAACTTCCCTCCCTCTTTATTGTGTCAGTCATCGCTTTTCCCTTCAGTCTCCATTACATGAGCGGCGGAGTTCACCCGTGCTTACCCTTCGGCTGTGGCTTCGGCTTGTCGGACATTTGCTCGAAGCCGCATCTTTCGCACTGCCAGAGCGGAAAAACGTCCGACGGATTCGTTCTGCTTTCGTAAATAGCCCGATCCGACGGAATAATCTTTCCGCCACAGTGGGGGCACGCTCGCCCGCGAATGCTTCTTTTCTCAATCTCTAATAGTAACTCTTCGTTTTCCGCCATCGTAATTTTATCTCACAGAGAGCGACCCGGGATATATGAAGCAAACTCGCAGCCAAGGGCGGGAACGCTTATCCAGTCTTGCGAAGCAATGATAAGAACCTGCCTTAAATCGGGGCTCCGCCAGCTTCATGTTTGCCTTTGTCTTTCAGCTTATGGTGCGAGCCTGGTTTTGTAAACCAGTTGCTCCTTCCCCCATCTCTACCAGACGCTCCCTCCGGTTCAGCACCGCCGCGCGTTTTGCGATGCCTATAAGCGATGACGAATATCCCGCAGAAGATCAACACAGGTGGAATCAGCAGAATAATAATCCCTAAGTTCAAGCTCTGTGAGAGCCTGGCAGCTTCCGGCGAGCCTGTCACGGCATTCTTGCACAACGCGCACTGAGCCATCGCAGGCTCACTCAAAACCAGTACGGCGGCGATTATGCACGCTGCAACAAAAGCGATTTTAATTGTGCGTTTCCTGCTCATCAATGCTCTGGCTGCTCAGTCTGCGTACCTGCCTCGGGCTTGGACCGATTATCATCCGGCCTGAGACTCTTTGACCTGAAGCTGTCAGGGAAGAAAACCAGAAACAGGCAAATGCAGACGATCAGCATCGGCACCAGCGTCAGCACAAGGCTCAACCGCTCAAAACGCAGGTGCATGAAATACGCGATGATGAGCGCCGCTTTTACGACGGAGAGGCCGATCAGAACCGTCAACATCAAGCGAAAATCAAGATGGACGTACCCCAGAAAGACCTCGATGCCCGTAAGGAGCAGCAGCCAGAACCAGACGGAGATGAATAGCTTATTGCTTCCCGCAAAGTGCTCGTGTTCACCTTCAGCATGTGTTGCCATCTCTCGACTCCTTCAACATAACAGCTTCGCTTCAAACAATCCTTCATAACTTCACGGCGTGAAATCTACCGAGAGCAGGTAGATCATCGGAAAGACGAACATCCAGACAAGATCAACGAAGTGCCAGTAAAGACCGCTGATTTCGACATCTTCGTGCTTTAGTTTTGGGGCACGCGCTGCGATGACCGCGAGGTAGATCAGCCCCGTCGCGACGTGGAACATGTGCAATCCCGTTATTGCGAAAAACGATGCGCCGAACAGAGGCGAAGCGCCCGGCCAGCGATGCAGCCATTCGGCTGGGAGACTGAACGGACTCAACCCCTCATCGATCAAGTGCTTCCATTCAATCATGTGAAGCACGATGAACGCTGCGCCGAATAGGATGGTCAATCCTATCCACTTCCTGACAGCCTTAAAGTCGCGGCGCGCTGAAGCCTGCACACCCATCACCATCGTCAAGCTGGACGACAACAGACAAAGCGTCATCACCGACGAGAAGATAATGCTTGGATAAAAAGGAAACGGCGTTGGCCAATTATCCGCCGAAGCGCGCACGTAGCTATAACCGATCAGGAGCGCCGTAAAAGTCAGCGCGTCCGAAACGATAAAGAGCCACATGCCGAGCTTGCGATGGCCGATGCGATATGGGTGCGTGCCGCCATCCCATTCGTTTGCAATAAGCTGGTCTGCCCTTGCTGCTTCCGTACTCAACTTTTTACCTCCAAAGGAAAAGGAGTAAGAACAGGTAAATCCAGAGTACACCCATGAAATGCCAGTAGAGCGCGACAGCATT
>JACCVS010000785.1 GCA_013698055.1 Acidobacteriota bacterium | reverse complement strand
CGGACTGCCGCTTGCGCTCGATGAAGGTCTTGTCCTGCAAGCCCGCTATCTGGCCGCGATAAACTTTGAGGCTGTTCTGGATGCTGTTCAATTCGTTCTGCGCCAGACGAGTCTGCTCATCGCCCATCGTCATGTATTTTTTCAACATGGCTTCGCGCCTTTCAAGCATCCGGGTGATCAGCGGAATACTCACGTCGCGCGAGGATTCAAGGTGCGCGACCGTGTTGAGGCGAGAAGTCGAGCCGGGATGCCCGACGACGAAAACCAGATCATTCTCTTTGACGCCCTTCTCAGACCACTTGAGATAATTCTCGACCTTGACGGGCTTGTCGTTCTCGTAAGCGCGCACCAGAGCCATGTCTATATTGAAGCGCGGGAAGTTGAAGTTATCTGGATCGCCGCCGAAGAAGGCCGCCTGAAATTCCGGCACGAAGACCATCCGCACGTCCGTGTATTTTTTGTAGCGATAAAGATTGTATTGCCCACCCTGATAAAGGGTGACGACATCGGAGCGCAGGCCGGTCGCCTTGAGCGAGTCGGCTTCGATGCCGCTCATCGCAGCACGTCGCGCCGTGAAAGCGTCCGAGTCGGCCATGCCCGTCTTGACCGCCGCGTTGACCTTGCCGGTCACGTCCTCGACGCTCATTAAGACGTTCAGCTCAAGGCTCGGGATTTTCATCTCCTCGGCGCGTGTGCGCGCGGCGAAGCCCTGTTTGGCATAGTCTTTCTGCGGAGTGCTGAGTTCGCCGACGAAGTCTTCGACGATGTGATAATTGGTCAGGACTAAACCATCCTGAGAGACGAACGAGCCGGAGCCACCGTTGTTGAAGCGAACCGCCGACATCTGGACTTTCTTGAGCCAGGCGTCCGTCACCTCGAAGCCGTATTTACGCTTGATCTCAGCCTTCGGTACGTTGTTGATCGGCCACATGCCTTCGTCCGCAAAGGCCGTGAAAGAAAGCGTCTGGGTCGCGAAGATCGCTGCCAGCAGCGCACAGAAAAATTTTCTCAGTTTCATAAAGGTCCTCAAAAAGATTAAATTTGGTGGAGGAGAATCCAGATCACTTGTTTAGAGCATTTTATCGGTCAAAGGGATGCCTGAATTGATAACCGTGATGGATGTATAATGTCAAGCCGATGGGCTTACTAGATTGGAAGCGGCGGGCACAGACTATGGATAACGAAGCGATTGCCGAAAGGTTCACGCGGCTGGCGGCGTTAATGGAGATTCGCGGCGACGACACGTTCCGCATCCGCTCCTACCGCAACGCGGCGGAAGTAATCGAGACGTGGCCGAACCCTCTGAAAAGAATCGCAGAAGAAGAAGGCGTCAAGGGTTTGCAGACGCTTCCCGGCGTGGGCAAGGCTATCAGCGGCAAGATCATGGAGATGCTTGAAAGCGGCACATTCGACGCATGGGAAACGCTGACCCTTGAGACGCCTGAAACAGCGCTCGACCTGTTGTGCGTTGACGGCGTTGGACTCAAGACAGCCGCCACGCTTCACCAGCAATTCAAGATCAGTTCGCTCGACGATCTCAGGAAGTTTGTCGCGGGCGGTGGCCTTGAGATGGTTGACGGCATCGGTGAAAAGAGCGCCGAAAGAATCATGGAAAGTCTCAAACGTCTGTAAACCTGAATTTCGATGGAGGGTAAATTCTTGATGAAACGAAAAAACCTGATCACGCTTGCGCTTCTTCTCATCGTCTTCAGCGGTTCGGTAGCCGCGCAGGGCGGATTAGGCAACTTGCGAAACTGGGCGGGCAGGTATCCTACTCATAAGACTGGCAGAGTCACCCGAAGATTCTTCCAGCTCCCGGACGTCCGGCGTCCCTTGCTGACGCTCCTGAGCCGCGCTGATTTCAATTTGCTGACGAGAACCTACAGTGTCGAGACTCCTATCAAACGGATAGGTGATTTCCTCGCCGTCAGGGTCTGTCGCCCACACGACTGCGACACCGATCAAGCGGGCTTCGCCATCAACCTCCGCACCGGCTTCGTCTACGTCAGAATGCAGGAGGGGCAGACGACGCGCTGGTTCAGCACGCGCGACACCTACAAAGAGCTTCCCCAAAGCGTTCAGGAATTCTTAAACGATTTTTCAGCGACCTAGCCCGTTAGTCTGCGCTGTAACTCGAAACTCAACCTCTCGACGAAGCGACAAAGCCCGCGGCCTGTCGTTTGACGATGACGAGGGTGATGTCGTCTGCGGCGGGTGTGCCTTGCGCCCATTTAGTGAGGGCGGCTTCGATGCGGTCGCGAATGCCTGCGGCTGAGGCTTCGAGGTTGCGTGAGACTACGTCGTAGAGACGCTGTGTGCCGAACTCTTCGCCCTGCGGGCTGACGGCTTCTGAGACGCCGTCGGAGTAAATGACGAGTACGTCGCTTGGTTGAAGATTTGTGCGGCCTTCGCGGTACTCGGCGTTGAGACGGATTCCGAGCGGCAGGCCACCCGATGCCAGACTCTCGGTCGTGCCTGCGGCGTGGACTATCAGCGGTGGGTTGTGTCCGGCGTTGATGAAGGCGAGGCCGCCAGTCAGCGGCTCAAGCTCAGCGTAAAAGAGCGTGACGAAGCGATTGGTGGGTGTGCTGTCGGTCAGATAGTTGTTGACCGCACTGATCGTTTCGACGAGCGAGCTGTGCGAAGCAGCCTGCGCGTGAACCGCCGCGTGAAGCGAGGACATCAAAAGCGCGGCGGCTGTTCCCTTGCCGGAAACATCGCCCAGGGTCACGATCAGGCGACCGTCTTCGCGCTTGATAAAGTCGTAGTAGTCGC
>JACCVS010000777.1 GCA_013698055.1 Acidobacteriota bacterium | reverse complement strand
CCGACGCCGTTTGCAAAACCCTGTCCGAGCGGGCCGGTCGTGATTTCCACGCCCGGAGCGAATCCGTATTCAGGATGGCCGGGCGTCTTCGATCCCCACTGGCGAAAGTTCTTCAATTCGTCGAGCGGGAGATCGTAGCCCGTCAGATGAAGAAGCGAGTAGAGGAGCATCGAGCCATGACCGGCGGAAAGGAGAAAGCGGTCGCGGTTCGCCCACTTCGGGTTCCGGGGATTGTGGCGCAGAAAGCGAGTCCACAAAACGTAAGCCATCGGCGCGCACCCCAACGGCAGTCCCGGATGCCCCGACTCAGCCTTTTGCACGGCGTCAAGCGAGAGCGCGCGAATCGTGTTAATACAAAGCTGGTCTAGCTCGGTGGTGATATTCGTTTCCTGACGTGGAGTCGCACTCATAAAAGTTTCCTCGGTTTGAAATCAGAATCCAAAGGCAGAATTCAGGAGCCAGAATCCAGAAGAAAAGGAAATCTGTTGAAGCCATTCTTCGCCTTATTCATTCTGACTCCTGACTTCTGTCTTCTGCTGTTGAAGTTTCTCGTAAAATTCCTGCTGTCGTTCGATGGCCGCTTGATAGCGTGTGTGACGCGCCATGTCCGGTTTATAAGCTCCAACGAAAGGGGCGGGCGCGTGCTCGATGCTTTTTAACAAGCCTCTTGCCTCTAAAGCAAGCAAACAAGCGCCGCGACTCGATGCTTCCGCGACATCGGAGAGATGAATGGGGCGACCAAGCACGTCGGAGAGCATCTGCGCCCAGACGGGTGAGGCCGCGAGCGCGCCACCCGAGGCGACTATTTCCGCGCCCGGCGCGTGTGGTTCAAGAGCACGAGCAATCAGGGCGAAACGATAACAGATTGCTTCCATCGCGGCGCGCAGGATTTCGATGGGGCGCGTGTGCATCGTTAAGCCGAGGATCGCGCCGCGCGCATCAGTTGACCAATTCGTGCTGCGCTCCCCGGCCCAGAATGGCAAGATCGTTAACCCGTGCGCGTCCGGCTGCATTTCCTTCAGCGCCGTTTCCGTCTCGTTAAAATCGTCGCTCAAAGCGAGCGCATCGTTCATCCAGCTATAGAGTCCACCACCGTCCGAAAGCGCGCCACCCATGACGATGCGTCTCGCATCCAGACGATAACACCAGAGGGAGGAAGGAATCTCGCCGGGCGGCTCTCCATCCCACAGGGCACGTATCGCACCGGATGTTCCGATCATTAAGGCAATGCGCTCGCGAGTCGTGCAACTCGCTCCGATGTTATTGGCCGCGCCGTCTCCGATTGCCGGAAACCAGAGCGCGTCTTGAAGCTGCGGCCAGCGACGCGCGTATTCATCTTTGAGTTGTTTGAAAGGTTGATGAGTCTCTGCAATCAACGGCAGTTGCTCATGAGCAATGCCGGTGGCTTCGAGAAGTTCTTCATCCCAACGGCACGAGCAGAGGTTGAGCATCCCTGTCCCCGATGCCATCGAGATGCTCATGGTCGTCTCATCAAAGAAGATAGACGACAGGAATTCTCCGAACGACATCCACTGGTGGACGCTCTTGTAAATTTCAGGTTCTTCTTCACGCAGCCAAAGAAACCTGGCAGGCCAGTAGCTCGGATGAAATCTACAGCCCGTTCGCCCGTGCGTCACGCGCTCGTTCAGTCGTCGTTTTAACTCTTCCGCAAAGCGCGCCGCGCGCGTGTCAGCCCAACCTAAGACAGGCGTTAGCGCACGCCCTTTAGCGTTCACACCGACGAGGCTATGCCAGAAACAGGCGACCGAGACCATCTCAATCTGTGCGCCGAAAGAGCGCGCCAGCACGGCGTCAATGCAGCGCGTCGTTTGTTCGATTGCTGCTTTCGCATCAAGCTCCGCGCCGCCGTCGCCGGTTGTGCGGAAGGTGCGCTCGACACGCGCCTGCGTGCCCTCTATCTCACCTCCCTGCTCATCGTAGAGCGCGCCGCGCACGCTCGACGTGCCGATGTCGAGCGCGAGCACGAGCGGCTGGTCTTCTGGAATATGCGCGCTCCGGGTTTTAGAATTCACGAGGCACTCATCATACCTCGCTTCTCCGCACACGCAAGCAGCGCCATGAGAATTCTAACAGCGAATTGCAGACTCTCTTTTGAATGGAAATACTCTGCCACGAAATGCTAATCTAAAAT
>JACCVS010000740.1 GCA_013698055.1 Acidobacteriota bacterium | reverse complement strand
GCGGTGACGACGGGCAGAGTCAGGGAATAGTTTGTGTGGCGCAAGACATCGGCGAACGCAAGCAGGCGGAGGACGCGCTCCGTGAAAACGATGAACGCTTCCAACTCGTCGCCCGCGCCACCAACGATACGGTCTGGGACTGGAACTTGATAACCAATGAACTCTGGTGGAGCGAAGGTTTCCGGCGTATGTTCGGTTACGAGCCGGAAGAAGTCGGAACCGACATTGAATCCTGGACAAGCCGGCTGCACGCCGATGACCTGGAGCGAGTCGGTCACGGAATTCACGAGGTAATTGATAACGGCGGGCAAAACTGGTCGGACGAATACCGCTTTGCCCGCGCCGACGGTTCTTACGCTACGGTAATTGATCGCGGCTATGTGCTGCGGAACGACAAAGGCGAGCCGGTGCGGATGCTCGGTTCAATGCTTGATATTACCGAGCGCAAACAGATGGAAGTCGAACGCGAAGTTGGCGCTGAAATAATCCAGAGTGTTGTCACGACATCTAATCTCGATGAATTGTTTAAGCTCGCTCACCAGTCAATCAGTAAACTCCTCTACGCGGAGAACTGCTTCGTCGCTCTCCATAACCCCGCTACCGACTTAATTCATTTTGAGTATTGGGTTGATCAGTTTGATCCAGTACCGCCGCCGCGTCCCATTGGCAAAGGCTTCACCGGTTATGTATTGCGGACGGGACAACCAATCCTGCTGACGGAAGAAATTAGAAATCAAATGTATGAGCGAGGCGAAGTTGAGAAAAGCGGCTCGGCTTCTTCTTCATGGCTGGGTGTCCCTCTGCGGACGCCCTCACGCATCATGGGTGTGTTGGCGGTGCAGTATTACGACAAGGATAATGCTTATAGCCAGCGCGATCTTGAATTACTCGCCGCAGTCGGAGACCAGCTTGCCTTAGCCATCGAGCGCAAGCAGACGGAAATAGAACTCCAAGCGCGAGAGGCGCAGCTCACCGAAGCGCAAAGCATCGCGCATCTCGGCAATTGGGAGTGGGACATTGCGACAAATAAAGTGAATTGGTCGGACGAGGAATATCGGATTTTCGGTCATGAGCCGCAAGAATTCGTCGCAACGTATGAAGCATATATGAATTGCGTTCACCCTGATGACCGGGAAATGGTCGCCGACCTACTCGAAAAGGCTTTGCAGAATAATCAGCATCTCGATTCTGAGAACCGCATCCTTCGTCCAGACGGAGAAGTGCGGGTGGTTCAATCAAACGGAAAAATTACTCTCGACGAATCCGGCAATCCGATAAAAATGTTCGGCACGACACTGGACATCACCGAACGTAAACTAATTGAAGCAGCTAATGCGCGCCTCACGAACATTGTTGAATTATCAACTGATTTCGTGTGCATGGCCGACCATCAATCGCGCATGATCTATATCAACAAGGAGGGGCGGAAAATGATAGGCATTGGCGAGACGGAAGATGTCTCAGGGATGACCATCCTCGACCTGCATCCTGAGTGGTCGCATCCCGCAATCTTCAATGAAATCATGCCGACCCTCATGCAACAGGGCGTGTGGACTGGTGATCTCGCTCTGGTACAACGAGACGGATTAGAGATGCCGGTGTCATTGAGCTGCCTCACCCACAAGTCCCTGATCGGAGAGGTTGAGTATTTCTCCGCCTTCATGCGAGACATCACCGTGAGCAAGCGAATGGAAGTTGACCTCAGAGGAGCGCGCGATGGAGCGCTCGAATCTGCGCGCCTCAAATCGGAATTCCTCGCCAACATGTCGCACGAAATCCGCACACCGATGAACGGCGTCATCGGCATGACCGGCTTGCTGCTCGACACGGATTTGAACGAAGAGCAACTTGACTTCACCGAAACCATCCGCACCAGCGCCGACTCGCTGATGACGATTATCAACGACATTCTCGACTTCTCTAAGATCGAAGCGGGCAAGCTGCATTTTGAAAAGCTGGATTTCGATTTACGCAGCGTCGTCGAATCAACCGTCGAACTTCTCGCCGAGCGCGCACAGGCGAAAGGCCTTGAACTGGCTTCGCTCGTTGACAGCAAAGTGCCGACGCACGTGCGCGGCGATGCCGGAAGGCTTCGACAAGTGCTTGTCAATCTCACCAGCAACGCGGTGAAGTTCACCGAAGCGGGGGAAGTCACCGTCTGCGCGAAGAAAGAGAGCGAGACGGATACTCATCTCACGATTCGCTGTTCGATCAGAGATACCGGCATCGGCATCTCGCCGGAAGCGGGGCGGCGTCTGTTTCAAGCCTTCGTGCAAGCCGACGGCTCGACCACGCGCAAGTATGGCGGCACAGGTTTGGGACTCGCCATCTCGAAACAACTCGTCGAATTGATGGGCGGGGAGATCGGCGTCGAGAGCGAAGAGGGTCAAGGCTCGACTTTCTGGTTCACCGCGCGGTTGGAGAAGCAGTCGGGCGAAGCGCAAGCTGCAACGCCGCAGCTGCGCGCCGACTTGCACGGCTTGCGTGTGCTCGTCGTGGACGACAACGCGACGAACCGCCGGATTCTCATTCATCAAACAACTTCGTGGGGCATGATTGCCAGCGAAGCTGAGAGCGGCGTGGCGGCGCTGGCAGCGCTCCGCGCAGCGAGGGAAAGGCGCGAGCCTTTCGACGTGGCGCTGCTGGATTTCAATATGCCCGGCATGGACGGATTCGAGTTGACGCGGGCGATCAAAGCGGATGCGGAGATAGCCAACGTGCGTCTCGTCTTGATGCCTTCTTTCGGCAATCGCGGCGACGGGCAACTCGCGCGTGAAATGGGCATTGCCGCCTATCTGATGAAGCCCGTGCGCCAATCGCAATTATTCGATTGCCTTGCGACCGTCATGGTCGAAGCCGAAGCGCCGAAAGAGTCGCAAGCAAGCCAACTCGTCACCCGCCACTCTTTGAAAGAAGCCGTGAATGCAGCGCGCACGCGCATCCTCGTCGCCGAAGACAACGC
>JACCVS010000683.1 GCA_013698055.1 Acidobacteriota bacterium | reverse complement strand
CAGTCTTTTTTTCTTCTGGCTCCTGACTCCTGAATTCTGAATTCTGCTTTTTGTAGGCGCTCCGGCGGCCTGAGGGTCGCCGGAGCGCTTTGCGCCCCATTCGCGCGCAGCGTGCGGAGCCGCGCGCGAGGGGACGACCCCGAATGTTAGTCCGTGCGAACATGTAAGCGTTCTTTTAGCATGAAGAAGGTTAGCGCAGGGACAGGCGTTCAATCCTGTCGTTCAGTTGTCTAGCCGTGTCTGGAAAGTTCAATTCCTGAAGCGCTTTATGCTCACGCAGCGCCAATTCTTTGTCTTTGAGATCAATGTAGATCAGACCTAAATAGTAGTGAGCGTCTGGATCATCGGAGTTTACTAGTAACGCCTGTCTGAGAGCTTTAACAGCTTCCGTATAGCTCCCGATATTGAAATAAGCTATACCCAAGTTTTTCCGAGATTCCGCGTTACCCTGCTCGATGCGTATCGCTTGCACGTAGACTTTGATCGCTTCGACAAAACGCCCCATGCTGTCATAAGCGACCCCCAGGTTGTTATATGCGTCAACGTAGTCGGGTTCGATTTGCAGCGCACGCTTGTAAGCTTTGACAGCCTTGTCAAAGCAGCCCAGGTTAAAGTAGGTCAAGCCCACATTGTAGTGCGCCTGCGCATCACTCGGCTGTAGATGCGCCACTTGCTTGAACTCTTTCAAGGCTTCGGCATAAAGCCTACGTCGCGCCAAGACGACGCCCCGCTGATGATGCTCATCACTCGACGAATGAGGGACGGCAGCAGTCTCTGTCAGCTCTGCTCCCTTAATCTGGCCGCGCCACTTTAAGACTTCCAGTAAACTCATCTTCATTCTCCGTGTGAGGCCGCTCTAACAGACGAGTGCAGACTCGACATTCTCAAGCGGCATGATGTCATCATTAAAGAGTTCGGATTTGAGATTATCAGCCGCACATTAGGATTCTTAGAATTCGCGGACGCCTTTCACACTTGGACCTAAGGTCCGGAAGGCATTCTCGACGTTCAGTGAGTTGTACTTAATATCTGAGTTCCCGCCGCCGTTGGTATTGAATGTTGGTTTGGCGAGGAATTTCCCGCCAGTATCGGCGCGATTCAAGCTGGCCATGATCAGCCCTCCTAAAACATCGCCGCCGCCGCCGCCATTGCGCACAATCGAGCCTGTGCCAAGCACTAAAATAACTCCGTCATAGGAAAAGTCTCCCTTTAATGTGAGCGTGCCGGTCACGATCAGCATACCCACGCCTTCACCGCTAAACTCGCAATCTCCTTTCACAAAGGTCAGCTTCGGGTTGGCAGAAGTTCCGAAGTTGTCTTTGGCGGGTGACACCGTGAAAATTCGCTCCTCGTCAGTGGCAATTGTCTCAACATCGCTGAGAAAGGTGCGCGTCTTGTCCGCTGTCCGTAGCCAGCCTGGGAGTTCTGCGCTGGTGAACTTCTTCGTTCGGGGCGTGTTTTCGGTCGTGTCCGAAGCCTTACTTGATGAGGTGAAGAAATCATCGGCCAGCGTTTTGTCGGCGTCCTGCGTGAAGCCGAAGGTCGCCTTGAGGACGGTGCTGCCAGCGGAGTCAGTTCCCGTATAACCTTTCACCGAGCTGTCGCCAATATCAAAATCTCCCACAACCATGGAAGTTCCGGTTTCAGCGCCGACTAGGGTGATAGCTGCCGGAACGTCAGGGTCGTAAAGGAATCTATTGATTATCATCTCTTTGTTCTTGATGGCTCCGCGCGGCCCATAACCCCTGACCTGGATGAGCAGGCGCGATGGCTCCTTAGCCGCCGGGGTCACGTCCGGGTCGATAATTCTGATGTTATAGGCAGTGAAGGATGAGCCAGCCTCGTTGACCTTGACGACGAACGTTCCATCTTTCGCCGTGCCATTGTATGTGACCCACTTCGAGAGCGTCGGGTTATCGGCTATATTGCGGAAGGATGCTTTAGTGCCCGCCGGATTAGAATTGACATTGCCGCGCACGACGTTGATGGCTGTTTGCAATCCCGCCTCGGCACCATAGTAAGCCTGCATCTCCGTGGTCGAGTCACTGGCATTTATGCCCGACATGGCGGCTGTGAAGATCAATGCGCCCCCAGCCGAGAGAAGCAAGGTGGCAACAAGCAGCGTCATAATCAGTGCCGCGCCTCGCTCGCCCCGCCGCCCGTCGTCCTTCAACTGATCCGTTAAAGTCGTCCCCATTTTTCAATCTCCATCTCTCGTCGAGTCCAAGGGTCTCAGTATTTCACCCCAACAGCATTACGGAGCGCCACGTCGCTGACGAGTAACACCCGCGAGGCCGGCTGGTAGCCGGGAGAACTTGGTGTGCCGACTGCTGCCAGATCAACGCAGATTGCCAATACGAGGTACTTTGCCTGGCTTGGGCTGACCTGCGCTTTCGCCGTTCCTGACTTGTTCTGAGCATTACTAATCGGCGCGGCGCAGGTCCCGGTCGTGTAGGTGACTCTTTCGTCGTAGTATTGAACGTGGAACGAGTCAATGCGGTTAGCAAGCACAGTGGCCGCCCCGCCGTATCTGTCGTAACGCGCCAGATAGCTGGTGTCTGCGGTCGGAACCACGAAGTATTTAACATCTTCGCCCGCATCCTCTGTCGCGACCCCTATCCCGTCTCGGGCGGCCTGACTCACGGTCGAATCGAATTTGTTAAGGTTGGCTCGCACCCGGATAGTCCCGTTGCCGTTGGCATCAACTTGAGAGTCAGCGTCAACGATCCCGTTACCCGTCAAATTGAACCCGGTACTGGCTATCTCGTGTGTCATCGTGTTGAGAGAGCGCTGGGCATCAGCCAGCGCATCCGTGCGCTGATCCTCACGCTTGCGGACGTTGAAAGATCGCGCGAGGAGCGTGCTGGCGATGCCCATTACGACGAGCGTGATAGTCATGGCGATGATCAACTCCATCAGCGAAAAGCCAGCCGCACTGTTAGCCTTACAATTTTGTTTACACATCAGAGGCTCCTTCCCATTTCTCAATTGGGTCGAGAATTTTTAAGAATATGTTCCCATCCGTGTTGTGGCGCGTATTGAGGTCAGGACAACGGAGCCTAAAGTGTTGCCCGCGCCTAAAGGTGTGACTGTGATAGTGATTCTTTTCAACGTCGGATTGCCGTCCGGGTCAAAGGTCAAATCCGTTATAGTAGTGACAA
Source organism: Acidobacteriota bacterium (assembly GCA_013698055.1). Taxonomy (GTDB): domain Bacteria; phylum Acidobacteriota; class Blastocatellia; order Pyrinomonadales; family Pyrinomonadaceae; genus QHXM01. The sequence continues at coordinate 746 of JACCVS010000683.1, read as the reverse complement.
CATTATACTTTCGGCTCCCGCTTTCGATAGAAGACTCCGTTACTCCGTTTGCGCCTGTGGCGGCGAGACCTACCGTGTTCGCTGTAGGGATACTCGGAGCCTGGTAAGCGGCGTTGCGAGTCTGAGCGTTAAAGGGAATGTCACGCAGCCACTCCATGCGTTTTTGGGCAACGCCCATCGCCAATTGGCGGTCGCCTGCGCTCGTGTTGTAGTTGATCGCGAAAAAGAAGAGCGAGGCCGCCCCTAATCCTACGATCATCATGATGACAAGAGAGATAGTCGTTTCGATCAGCGTGAAGCCTTGCTCTCCTAGACGATGCTTGCTGTTCCGGGGTTTCGAGAAGCGTGCCGCGCTGCTATGAGATGTCATGGTCTTTACTCTCCTCATCAGTTAGTCACCGTGACCGTAATTGCCTTGAAACAACTAGTGGAGGATCCAAAGTAAATGGTGAATGTCCCCGTCTGACCGGTGTTTGATTTAATCGTAAAAGCTGCTGCCTGATTGCCAGTCACTACCCGCGAAGATGGTGAAACCGTAAGATTGCTGTTCGCGTTGGAGACTGAGATGGTATTGCTGCTCGTCGTACTTACTCCGGTCAGGCTAATACTCACCGAGCCTGTGGAGCCGCCATGTCTCGCAACCGATACAGTGCTTACGTTGGAGGAAGCCGTGCATACACTCGGAGTGGGCGTCGGTGTCGGTGTCGGTGTCGGTGTCGGGGTCGGTGTCGTCGTCGGTGTCGGTG
>JACCVS010000344.1 GCA_013698055.1 Acidobacteriota bacterium | reverse complement strand
GGACTTTGGTTTCCTGCATGAAAATAGCCCGGCAACTTTATTGACCGGGCTATTTTCTTCCTGAGCTTAAAAATTACACACGGGGTTAGTTGGAAGCACTCATACTTTTCTTTCGCTGGTTCGCCAGAATGCCTGAGTCTACAGTCTCGCCGGTGCGCGAGATGACTTGAAAGTGCAACTGGTCGCCAACGACTTCGAGGAGCATGAACGACATATCCTTGTCGAATGCCTTTTCCGTCAGGGGCGACCCTTTGTGAATATCGCCCTTCCTCAATTTGCCGCCTGCGCCCGAGACGAAATAATAAATCCCTTTCTGTGGCTTAATCCGTTCATAGAAGTGATCGTGACCGTTGAAGACTGCATTCACCCCGTACTTCGTGAAGATAGGCTCGACGATTTCTCGCACAGCCGAATCGGAGCCGTGCGCTTTACCTGATGAATACGGAGGATGGTGGAAGAAGGCGATTTTCCATTCGGAAGCGTCCTTCGCTAATTCATCTTCCAGCCATTTTAGCTGGCGCTTGTCCATATAATTACTATTCAGAGCATAGAAAGCGACGTTTCCTTTTTTGAACCTGTAATACTCCTCCCCGTTCATGTTGAAATGCACATAAAAGCGCTGGTTGGATTCATCGTGATTTCCGAGCGAGGCGTAGAACTTTACCTGATCGTCCAGCAGCGGCTTGTAAATATCCTCGAATTTCGTCTTGAAGTCCGCGGCCTTTTCTCCGCCGTACATATTGTCACCCGTCAAGAGGGCGAACTCGAAGGGGAAGGATTGTCTGTATCGAACCATCAAATCCGCCAACTGCTGTTGCTTGCCTGAGCCGGTTCCCGTATCGCCGACGACCATGAAGCGAACGGAGCCATCTTTTAATGGCAAGGTGAGTTTTACGGGTGCAACGGCTCGCGCGCTACCTTTAGAATTGGCGGAAGAAACACTCTGACCGAAACTATTTTCTGCCAGACCGCCGAAAATCAAGATAAGGATAGTGACAAATGAAGCAACAAGCCGTTTCATATTATTCTTCCTCGGACGCGCCCGCGCTTTACGGAACAGCGTCAAGCATGTAGTCAATAATCAAACCGTTTTCTCTGTCAACCAGCAGCATATGCCGGTTGACGAAACGATACCTCATCTGCTTCGGCAGTTGGGGAAGCTTCAGCAGGAGCGTGGGCGGCATCTCCACCAATTCCTTGTTGGCTGGATAGGGATAATTGATTCGTAAGGGTACACCCTTCGTATCCGCTTCGAGAACCATCTTACGCAGTTCCCGTCTGTCTTTTCCCTTGAACTGACCTCGAATCGTCGCCCGGATGTACTCGGCAATATCCGACCTGAATAGATCGCCGTGCTTCGCCCCGTCTCTAGCCGTTCTCACCATATCCTCAAAGGCAGTCTTATGTGCCTCTATCTGTTCAGAAGTGCTCTTTGCAGGCAGCTTAGGCATCGTCCCTTCTAACTGCTCGCGCAAGCGCACATATTCCTTCACACGTTTCTCGAACGCGGTAACTACCTGCTTGTCCTTAGCAGAAACATCGCCTTGTGAATTCAAATTCTGCTGTCCGAAAGTGGGTAAGGCAATTAAAGAAGCTGATAGGAAGATTAAAGTGAGCATCGCCACAGCCCCTGCGAGGGCCGCGCGGGGTTTAATTTTCTGTTTCATTAACAACAAATGTGCAAACACGATGCCAGCAAATGCCAGTGATTTTTGCTAAACATACGGACGGAAATGATATTTGGCGTGTCTCCATTCAATAAGCGGCTTGTATTATGATAATACGGAGCGCGATATTTCGGATAAAAATGGCTGTGCCTGATCTAGCGATTAAGATAGGGTGGCCGGTCGAATTAAGTGTGAATCTGAGCGATGCTCATCATGATTCCCGGTTACTGCACAGTGCCCGCATCGTTGCCTGTTTCCGGCGAGCAGGTGACAGTGCGACAACTTCACCACGAGAAGTTCTTGAAATTGATGACGATTTCGAGTCTGGGATGTCAGTATAACGGGTGTGGTTAAGAGCTTAACGAGCTATTGGCACAATGATAGAGAGGCTAATCGTCAGAGCCGATTGCCTTGAATCCGATTGATAATTTAGCTCTCTTCTGGTCGTCCTTATCGGCGACGACGGGAGAAGCCATAACCACCGCCGCCAAGTAGAAGCACTATGACGATGATGATGATTAGTGTAGTGGTACTCATGATGGCTCTCAGCCTAGCACTATTCCGCAACGCCGTCCATATGATTCAGCAAGACATCATTGCCCCGCCGCCCGCCCAGCCTCTTCCTTGACACCCTTTCCGCCCGCCGTTATCATCTTCGATTCCGTTTGTAGCGCGGAGCCGTCTCTATATGTTCGAGAATTTATCCGACAAGCTGAAGCGAACGCTGAAGAATCTGCGCGGCGAGGGCGTCCTGACCCCGGCGCACGTGGACGCGGCGTTGCGTGAGATTCGCCTCGCCCTGCTCGAAGCGGACGTTAATTACAAAGTCGCCAAAGATTTCATCGCGTCGGTCAAGGAAAAGGCCGAAGGTCAGCATGTTTGGGATGAGTTAAAGCCTTCCGAGCAGGTCGTCAAGATCGTCTTCGACGAACTGGTCGAACTTCTCGGCGGGCAGTCTTCCCGGTTGGTGTTTACGAAGACCAGCCCGAACGTCGTGATGATCGTCGGTTTGCAAGGCTCCGGTAAGACAACTTCGACGGGCAAGATTGCGCGCTGGCTGGCGAAGAATCAGGATCGCAAGCCGCTCCTTGTCTCGGTTGACGTTTATCGTCCGGCGGCGCGCGAGCAGTTGAAGGTCATCGCCCGCGCGACGGGTCAAGCGATTTTTGAAATGCCGGAGACGAACGATCCCCTGACGCTCGTCCGCGAAGCTCACAAGCACGCGCAGCAAACCGGCTTCGACACGCTCCTGATAGACACAGCCGGGCGTCTCCATATTGACGACGATTTGATGTCGGAGTTGGAGCGCATCAAGGGCGAGATGAATCCGGTTGAGACGCTCTTTGTCGCGGACGCGATGACGGGTCAGGATGCGGTGAAGTCTGCGGAAGAGTTTCACCGTCGAGTCGGGATTACGGGCGTGGTTTTGACGAAGATGGACGGCGATGCGAGGGGCGGCGCGGCGCTCTCGATCAAGCAGGTGATCGGGCAACCCGTCAAGTTCGTCGGCGTCGGCGAGAAATATGATGCGTTGGAGCCGTTCTTTCCAGACCGCATCGCGCAGCGCATCCTCGGCATGGGCGACGTGCTTTCGCTCATCGAAGAGGTGCAGTCAAAGGTTGACCAGTCGGAAGCCGAAGAGCAGTTAAAGAAGTTACAGAAGAACCAGTTCACGCTCGACGATTTCCGCAGCCAACTGCGGCAGGTCAAAAAGCTCGGCTCTTTCTCAAAGATCATGAAGATGCTGCCCGACCAGCTTCTCGGCGGCATGGGCGTGCCGAATCTGGACGAAGAGCAGACCAAGCAGA
>JACCVS010000654.1 GCA_013698055.1 Acidobacteriota bacterium | reverse complement strand
CCATAATCGAGTTCGCAAGCCAGAAGCCTGCTCGTTTCTTTAACATAATTGATTCCTCCAACTAAAGATGAGTTCCAGATTACTTACGAAAAGTTTTCAATTCAAAAAATCAAGACGGACGCGCTCGAACAGTGCGAAGGCGCGGAGCATGTGCTTTCGTCCTACCCGTCTTCGTCCATTTGACCTTGCGGGCAGCGTGGCTATTCGCTCGCCTCGCGGTTTGTTTCACACGGCGCGCGTGCGCCGAAGTCGGCGGCGGCGCTGGCGCAGTCGGCGCTGGCGATGCGCCGCCCGTAGCAGCAGGCGAACCCGACGAGATGCGACGCTGCTCCTCCGGCGTTAGCTGGAACATGTAACGAACCAGCAACTCGGCGTGGTCCCGGTGATAGTTATTAAAGGATTCGGGCGTCTGGCCGTTGAAGACCATTCGCTCGCCTTCCTTCTTGAACAAGCCCGAAGGCATCGCCGTGCCGGGGCTGATCTGCTGCGGGTCGAGCAACCAGCGATAAGTCCATTTCGGTTTCAAACGCTCGCTCGCCAGCAGGAAGTTTGGAGCCGATGCGGTTTTGTCGTGTGCCGGGTCGCCCGTGATGTGGCACTTCAAACAGGGCGCACCCTCGGACGTGAACAAAGCGCGAGCCAGCATCTTCTCATCTTCCCTGAGCGGTTCCAAAGGCTCGCGGATGTACGGTTCCTGCTGCGCCGAAACGGCCATGAAGAAACGCACGAGAAGCCGTAACTCGTTCGGAGAGAAATTGAACGTCGGCATCCGGGCACGCAAATATGTTCTGACCCCGTTCCGTTCCGCGCCCGGCTGCGTCCCGAACTGCTCTTTAAGCAAAGCGGCATCATTTGCGCCGACACTCGCGCCAACGCTTGCACCGACTGTTGCCCCCGCGCTCCCATCTTGATTACCGCTTTGACTACCGCTCGCGCTCGCTGCCGGAGGCTGCGTCGCCTGATTATCAATCGCGTTGCCGCTCGTCGGAGTGACGCCGACCACTTTATCGCTGCGTCCCGGCTCAGCTTTCCCGGTCGCATCGGTAAGCGACGGATCATGCAGGAATCTTAACAGCCAGTTGGGATCAACGCGCGCGCCTTCGCTCGTCAGGTTCGGCGGCAGTTGCTCTTTCCAATCCGGATTCTGGTAAAGAGGTAAATCCATCAAGGTGCTGCGCTGCCCGACCTGAATGCTGTGGCAACCCATGCAATTATATTTCTTGACGACCCACCAGCCGTCCTGCACGGCTTTGCGCTGGTCGTCGGGCTTGTAAAAGAGCGCTGCGGGGACATTTGAACCCTCGCTGCCGACGCTGCCCATCAGGAACGTCGTCAGCGCCGTCTTCCACTCCGGCGTCAGGTACGGCTCAGGCATTCGGAGACGATCCTGCGGTTCTTTCTCTTTGCCCGTATCGTAAATCCACGGGGTTTCCAGCTTATGCTCGAAGAAGCCCTTGCGGTTGTACCACACCTCGCCTTTTTTGCCTGTCTCCGGGTTAATTCCCTTTTCGGCCTTATGTGTCATGAGCGCGAAATCAAGGCGCTCAATCGGCGTCGAGCCTTCGGCAGTCAGTTCCTTGCCGATGCGCTGCTCATCTTCAAAGCCCTTGATCTCGTGACATCCGGCACAACCGTACTGCTTGATCTTTTCCTTGCCCTTTTCTTTAAGCGCCGGGTCGTCCATATATGTCGAAGCTGCGGCATCACGGAATGAGCCACCTTCAGAAAGTGAGAAGAGATAAGAAGCAATGTCGCGCGCTTCATCAATTTTCAGACGGAAGTTGGGCATCACCGTCATGTTCTGCACCTGAAGCTCCGCGCCATCGTTCGGGCACTTGGAAAACTGCTCGGTGTCGAAAAGAAATGCCTGATTCTTAGCCCTGTAATCCTCGCGCGTCAAATCGCGCTTCTCTTTCGGACAGTATGGTTCCCAGCGTTGGCGCGGATTATAAATCCACCGCACGATGTAATCGAAGTTGGATTTTTCGCCAACGCGCTGAAGGTTCGCGGCAAAGTCGCCGCCCGTCGGAGATTCGCCATCGCCAATTGAGTGGCAGGCCATACAGCCAACGGTCTCGAAGAGTTGTTTGCCATTCGCGGCATTTCCCTTCGCGCGATCCTGCGTCGGCATTTTTCCGTCAAAACTCTCCTGCCAGAGATAAGCAGCAATGGCTTTCCGGTCGTCGTCAGCGCGTGGGTCATGCGCCATCTCAGCATTCAAGCGCCAGAAGGTCGGCATCTTTGTCCCCGGGCGAAACGTTTGCGGGTCTCTGAGCCATTCAGGAATCCACTCTTTGACGAGCTTCAGGCGAACGTCTTTCAAATTCGGCCCGACCTTCTTTTGATCCTGCATCAGGTAGCGCGCCTGAATATTCAACTGGTCAATTTGAGCCGCAAGCAAACTATTGGTCACGACAAGAGATTGCGCTCGCGCCGAGAGCATTTCCGCTTCAGCATCGTCGGCAGCGTTAGAGATTGCTTCTTTTGCTTGTCTGGATTCGCGGTCATTCCCGGCGATATTCTCTTCGAGCTGGAGAATCTGCTGGCGCGCATTCGCCAGCGCGTCGGATTCGCGGTCAAAACCATCGGAGCGATGGCAGCCGACGCAGCCGCGATTCTGGAAGAGGTCTTTTCCGAGCGTCAATTGAGGCGCGCCTTGAAGCACGCGGTCAGACGTATGGCATTGCTGGCAACCCGCCTGCATGTTCTCTTTCTCATACATCGGATACAGCCAGAATCTATGCCTGCCATGACCTTTCTCAACGCTCGTGGTCGCGCGCCCATTTCCACCATGACAACTGGCGCAGCCGAATTTATCAGGATTGTGAATGGTCAGGAGTTCTTTGTTCGGGTGGCTGACGAACGCTCTGGCCCACTCATCCGGCTTTTTGCCGGGGCCGTCGGGAGCTAAATCCGCAGCCTTCAAGGTGAGCGGCTCACGCACGCCGAGGTGACAGGTCTCGCAGCGGTCAACGATATTGGAAGAAGAAACATTAATCTGTTTTAAGCTGTAGTCGAAGCTCTCGTTTTTTCTGAGGAGGCTTTTAATCTGGTCAGGCCCCAGACCGATCATATGATCTTTCATATACTCGGAGCGTTTTTTCCTCA
>JACCVS010000341.1 GCA_013698055.1 Acidobacteriota bacterium | reverse complement strand
CCACACTCGCCGGGTAGATCGGCTCAGCGCCGCGAAAGCTCGCCTGCGTGGGGCGTTGCGGGTTGCTGAGGTCAATCAGCGTAATTGCCAGATTGCTCTCTTCAAGTTTTTTGTCTTTGTATTTCGCAAGCGTTGCCCGCGCAGCCTCGTTGACCAATTCCTGTAAAGCCGCGTCGGGACTTATTTTGAGGCCCGGGCTTTGCGCCAATGATGTTGAAGATGATACGAATAATAAACAGATGAGAAGAGTCACGCTGAAAGATTTAAGAGCCATTTCGATTATTCCTTTCCGGTAATTTCGGGAAATCGTCATAAATAGAGAAGCGCGTCAATAATGGGCGCATTTACAAAATCTATCAAGACCCAGGAGCTGACCGATGAAGAAACTACCGCTGATAGCAAATCATCATTGTCACGCATCCTGTTTTAGATTATAACGCATAGTATGGAGCAACCAACGCGGGAAGGTCTGGTCAGAGGAATACGCAGATGGGACTTGGTGGCTGTCGTCATCAACGGCGTCATCGGCGCGGGCATCTTCGGTTTGCCATCGAAGGTCTATGGCTTAATCGGCAGCTATAGCCTGATAGCCTTTGCCGTTTGTGCGCTTGTCGTCACTCTCATCATTCTGTGCTTTGCGGAAGTGGGCAGCCGTTTTGACGCGACGGGCGGCCCTTATCTATACGCGCGGGAAGCCTTTGGCTCTCTCGTTGGATTCGAGGTCGGGTGGCTGCAATGGCTCGCGCGCGTCACAGCCTTCGCAGCCAATATCAATCTGCTCGTCGGGTATCTGGGCTTCTTCTGGCCTGCAGCCGGCTCTGAGCCGTGGCGTATGCTCATTATCACCGGAATCGTCGTTTCGCTCACCATCGTTAATGTCGTCGGCGTCCGTAATGCGACAATTTTCGGAAATTTCTTCACCATCGGAAAATTGATTCCGCTCATTTTCTTTATCGCAGTTGGGCTGTTTTTCATTAACACCGGAAATTATTCCTTTGAAGCGCAGCAGGGCGGAGCGCAACTGGGCTACGCTACTTTCTCAACGTCAGTCCTACTGTTGATCTATGCCTTCACAGGTTTTGAGATGGCCGTCATTCCAGCGGGTGAGGTTCAGAACCCTCAACGAAATATTCCATTTGCGCTGCTGACGGCAATTGGCATTATTGCCGCGCTGTATATCCTGATTCAATTTGTTTCTATCGGTACACTGCCCGGTCTGGCTACTTCGACAAAACCATTGGCCGATGCGAGCAGCAATTTTATGGGCACGGCTGGCGCTGCGATTATCTCTGCGGGAGCGATGATTTCAATCGTCGGAAATCTGAGCTTGCTCATTCTGGCGGGATCGAGACTTTTCTTCGCGATGGCAGAGCAACAGCAGCTTCCGCGCATCCTTGCCACCACGCACAAGCGATTTCACACGCCACATTTCGCCATCCTCCTTTCAGCAGCAGTGATGCTTGCGCTCGCTCTGTCAGGCACATTCATCTACCTGTTGACGATCAGCGCGATTGCCAGACTGTTGACTTATGCTGCAACCTGCGCTGCTTTACCAAAATTTCGCCGGATGAGCGATGCGCCGCCAGCGAGGTTCAAAGCACCCGCCGGAATTATTATTTCGATTGTGTCGCTCGTGCTGGCAGGGTGGCTGCTCTCGAATAGTTCCGGCGGCGAAGCGCGGGATGCGGGAATCGCTGTCGTGCTTGGTCTGGTGATCTATTTCGCTTACGGCCTGAGCAGACGCAGAGCTATCCAGTAACGGCAAGACATATAAAAGACTTGCCTATTCATGCTCGTCGTCATCATGCGAACCATTATCTTCCTATCGGATCAATGCTGAAGATGTCGCGCGACCGTGTAACTAACTGTACAATGAAGGAATGTTGACTATCACAGCGTGCATCAGGAAAGGTTCAGTGGATGGAGTATAGGGCCCTCAATCTTAACGAAAAGCTCGCACAGTTTTCAGAGCATTGGTCGCCGAAGATTTTCGCCCGGATGAATGATTACCACTTCAAACTGGCTAAGATTCAGGGCGAGTTTGTCTGGCATAGCCATGCGGATACGGACGAGGTCTTCATGGTGCTTGACGGATGCATGGCTATTGAATTCCGTGACGGCAGAGTTGACCTCAAAGCGGGTGAAGTGTTCGTAGTCCCAAAGGGAGTCGAGCATAAGCCTGTGGCTGAGAGCGAATGCAAAATCATGCTCATCGAACCTTCGGGCACAGTTAATACGGGCGAGGCGGGCGGTCATTTGACAGCGGAAGATAACGTCTGGATATAGCTCGCAATTAATCTCCCATTTGGTAGTTTTGCCTACTTCTTCTGCACTTCGATTTAGCAAACTTTGGATACCTTAATTGAAAACCTTCGCGCGGCAATCGGGCGCGAGTCCGTGTTGACGGAGCCTGATGAGCTACTCGTCTTCGAGTGCGACGGATTGCCGCAGCACAAGTATCCCCCGCGCGCGGTCGTCTTCCCTAATTCCACCGAAGAGGTCGCAGAGATTCTACGCGTGCTGGCGCGCGAAGGCGTCCCGTTCGCTCCGCGCGGCGCGGGCACAGGGTTGTCTGGTGGTGCGCTGGCCGTTAATAGCGGCGTCGTCATTGAATTGGCGCGTATGCGTCGCTTGCTCAAGCTGGATGCTGAGAATTGCCTCGCCAGGGTTGAAACCGGAATTGTCAACGAGCATTTGTCGCGCGCAGCCGCGCCCTACGGATTGCATTACGTTCCTGACCCTTCCAGCCAGATGACCTGCACTATCGGTGGCAACATCGCTGAGAACGCTGGCGGCATTCACTGCCTCAAGTACGGAGTGACGGTTGACCATGTGATCTCGGGTCGTGTCGTGCTGGCCGGAGGCGAGGTTGTTGAGTTGGGCGGCACTGGGACAGAAGCGGCGGGCTACGATCTGCTCGGCGTCTTTATCGGCTCTGAAGGAACATTCGGCATCGCTACGGAAGCAACC
>JACCVS010000645.1 GCA_013698055.1 Acidobacteriota bacterium | reverse complement strand
AAGTGAATGCTCCACACGCCTAAAGGCGGAGGCATCCTTGTAACGGACTGAAAGTCCTGTTTGTGGCGAAACTCGACGCTTTAACTGGCATCGTCTTCGCCTTCTACTCGAAAGTCCGAGTCCTGGTCGTGGCTCTGATTCTCGATGTACTCTTTGATAGCTTCATCCGTCACATTGCCACTTGAGACGCAGAAGTACCCGCGCGCCCACATGTGGCGGCCCCAGAACTTCTTTCTCAGATGTGGAAACTCGTGCATCAACTTGTAGGAACTCTTCCCTTTCAACATCTGGAGCAGACGGCTGATTGTGACACGGGGCGGCACGCTCACGAACAGATGGACGTGGTCGCTTGAGACATGACCTTTGATAATCGTGACTTCCTGGCTACCGCAGATTTCGCGGATTAGCTCTCGGAGACGGGTTCCGACTTCACCTCTCATTACTGGCTTACGGTACTTCGTGACCCAGACGATGTGGAGGTGGATGCGAAAGACCGTATGTGCGCCGTGCCGATATTCTGTCATGGCTCGGCACTGTATCACGCGAGAGAAAACCTACTGAAGTCTTCGCCTAAAGGCGAGGGTTTTAACCCTCCCCGATGGGGACAATAAAAGCGATGGCAGCCACACCACGGATAGTTTCGTTTCTACCTTCAGCAACCGAGATGGTCTGCGCTTTGGGACTCGGCGATCAACTCGTCGGCATCACGCACGAGTGTGACTATCCACTGGAAGCTACGGGAAAGCCCGTTGTCGTGCGCAATGCTCTTCCGATAGAGACAATGAGCCAGAGCGAGATTGATGCCGCAGTTACCCAAAGGATGCGAGATGGCCTTAGCCTTTATCAAGTGGATGAAAAGCTCTTACAGGAGCTCTCGCCGGATTTGATCCTTACGCAGAATCTGTGTCAGGTCTGCGCGCCTTCAGGCAATGAAGTATCTCATCTCTTAAATTCACTCTCCAAGAAGCCACAAATTCTCTGGCTGACTCCGAGGTCGCTCGAAGAGATCTTTAATAACGTGCGCGAGTTGGGACAAGCGACAGGCCGGTTACAGGAGGCCGAAGAGTTGATCGCCGCAGGCCGTGCCAGATTAGAAAAGATCGCAGGTGTGACGCGCAGGCTTTCCTCACGACCGCGCGTGTTCTGTATGGAATGGCTCGACCCGGTCTATTGCAGCGGTCACTGGATACCGGAGATGGTAGGGATTGCAGGCGGCGTGGATGAGCTTGCACGCGAGGGCGCAGATTCTGTTCGCATCCCTTGGGATGATGTCGTGAAATGGGCGCCCGAAGTTCTGATTATTACGCCCTGCGGGTTCAACCTGGATAAAGTAGCGGAACTTGCCCCCCAGTTATTCGACTATCCCGGGTGGTCTGATCTCCCGGCAGTGCAGCAGGGACGAGTTTATGCCGTGGATGCGAACTCTTATTTCGCCCGTCCGGGGCCGAGAGTGGTCGAAGGGACAGAGCTATTGGCCCATCTTATTCATACCGACCTCTTTTCATGGGAAGGCGGAGACGGGGCATATCAGCAGATAGAGTGTTCAGCCGCTCAGTAGATAATTTACTCTCTCTGAATAATGCTCTTGCCTCTATTGTCTAATTCAAAACTCGGCAAATATTCGATAATCGTGTAAAATAATAATGGTTAATACAGAGCCAAGGGAGTGCGAATTATGATTAAAATTAATAGAGAAAAGATTGTGCGCGCAGTCGTAGGCTCTGCCCGACTTGAGGGCTATAAAGGATCTCTCAAAGTGACGGCGTCGGCAAAGAAGGCTGAAGCTTCGCGAACAGAGACAAAACCAAAAGCCACGGCTAAACGATAATCCCGGTCATGCCCGACCGCTACGACACTACCGGCAACCCGGAGGATGAGTATTACCCCGGCACCTCCGTTCTCATCAACCTCGAAGACATTCGCGACCCCGAAGAACTGCTGGAGCGAGAGACCGAGCTTCAACTCGCCGCCTACGAAGCGATATTCAGTTCGTTCGACGAAAGTCTCACTCCTGACCTACCCTTCTTCTATTACCTTCATCACTTGATGTTCAGCCCGCTATTCGTCTGGGCCGGGCGCGCCCGCACCGTTGGAATTGCCAAAGGCGGCACACCGTTTTGCCCTCCACAAAATATTGACTCCATGATGAATGCCCTCTTCGCCGAACTGAAACAGGAGCGTTGGCTTGAAGGACTTGACCTTGATTCATTTATAGAGCGAGCGGCTTACTATATTTGTGAGATCAATGCCGTGCACCCCTTCCGCGAAGGGAACGGGCGCGCCATCAGGTTTTACATGGACGTATTATCTGCGCGGACGAGGGGTGATATCTTCGACTGGACAAAATCGAGTACCGACGAATATTTACAAGCTTGCATTGCTGGCTTTCAACAAAACTACACCTTGATGATTAGCGCTCTGAAACGATGTGCTTCTTAGAAGCATATAATGTGCTTTAAGTCGGAAAGTCATCACATGTAGTACTTGTATTTTGGTTGTGGGTCTTCATCAAGCAGGATCTCACGTAAGATGTCACCGACCAGTCTTGAGAACCGTATTGTAATAGGCATCAGGCCGGAAAAATTTGCGGAGTTCCAGTTCATCTTCGTCAGGATCAAGCTCTCGCGTAGTATTTGACTCCTTGATGTGTCGCCAACGTGATCGGCAATCTGCAAAGACGATGGAACGTGGCCGTGCGGATAAGCTTTCAGTAATGAAAGATAGCCGCTGGTGTAAAGATAGGAAATACCGCCTGCCGTAAAAGCCGTGCCGCGAAGAGGCGGGTATTTGCCGGTGCGCAGGAGCCGCACTTCGCTGCTCGGGGTAAGTGCTAGTGGGTCGTTTGACAACTGAATAGCCATTTCATCTGAATGGGTGTAGGCTGCGCGGCGGAGGTCATTTGATGAGCCGCCGACAAAAGCACCCGCTCCGTACACTGAAGAAAGATGAACGCCTGTGGCTGAAGCGGATCGCCCGCTCAACCAGCGAGCCTGCCAGTCATGTGGCACGCGCCAAACAACTGCTTGCCGTCTCAGATGGGTGCAGTTACACCGCAGCGGCACATGTTGCCGGACGCAGATCAGGTGATGCGGTCTCGCAACTTGTGGCGCGGTTCAACCAAGAAGGAATGAAGGCCCTTGAGTCGCGGGCAGGTGGTGGCGCCGAGGCGCTCTATGGAACGAGTGAGCGAGAACGGATCTTGCGCGAAGCCCGTCGCACGCCTGATCCAGAGTGTGATGGAACGGCGAGTTGGTCGCTGATGACCGGACGCGCGCGCACTGCGCCACGCAACGGATGGATTGCCACAAGTGAGCACCTACACGATTCGCGCGGTGCTGCGAGGTTCTGGGTTTGGCTGGCTGCATACTCGCACATGGTGTGAGACCGGCATCTCTCAACGGAAGCGGAAAAGCGGAGAGCGAGTGACGGTCGTTGATGTGGATGCCGAGCCGAAAAAAAGTTAATCGAACGCGCTTACACCGTTGGCGAGCAGATGGGATTGAGCGTCTGGACGCAGGACGAGGCTGGACCGTTCCAGACTATTCCCTGTGGTGGCAACAGTTGGCAGGAGTCGGGCTGGCCCCTGCAACAATCGCATGAGTACTTGCGTGATGGAACAGCCAAGTTGCTGACACTGTTCCATCCAAGTTCCGGCCAGGTCCGAGCGACAGGCGTGACCAGTTGTCCGAACACGGTGTTGCATGGATGGCTCAAAGCAGAGTTAACAGTGGTCCTGGCGAGTTTGCCGCCCATGCCGAAGCGAGGGGTCAAAGTAAATCGTGAGTTATGGAAGAGTTGGCAGGCAGGCTTGCGGTGGCCGATTACCTTGGCGACAGAGTTGCCACCTTTAAGGATGCTGCTCGTGTTGGATAATCTCAAAGGACACAAAACACCGGAGTTCGTCTTATGGATGTTTGCCAACGGGATCATGCCGCTCTATACGCCAATCGCCGGTTCGTGGCTGAACATGTGTGAGTCGGTGCAACGCATCATCAAGCGGCGTGCCTTAGAGTGCCAGCATCCGCAAACCACTGAAGAGATCATCCACTTGCTGGAAGCGACGGTGCGGGGTTGGAATCGAGAGCCAACTCCATTTGAGTGGGGCGGAAAACGCGCGGCGAGACGCGCACGAAGCAGACAACGGCGACATGCTTTAGGTGGCTCAGGAGCATGTGTGAGAGGTCCCCTTCGACGACGGCAAACGACCACGCAACAATGGCGACAAGCATGTCAAACGACCCACTAGTAGATCGTACTTGGTGACTCGCGACAATGCTTGCTCGAACCCGGCTCTTTCATTCGGCTCAAAGCGCGATGTCTTGTGCAGCACTACGCGTTGCGGCAAGTGGCCACGCTCTTTCTCAGGTAATGTTGCAAAGATTATTTTGATGCGCGAAAGATCGTTGGATTCATTCCTTCATACTGCAATCTGAAAGAGGCTCTGTACAAACTTCGCCTGGCCCATCACGTCGTTTCTGTTCAATCTTTTAACCTGACCTTTCCTTATCATATTCACTGCTTCAATGCCTTCGAGCGTTCGTTCAGCTGTGTGAAACCTCTTGAAGTATTGCGCAGCTCGCACCTTCTTCTTGATGAATCTGTGGTCCTGCTCAATGATATCGTTGAGGTATTTTACCCGGCGAAGGGTGCAATCAAGCGGTAGTATCTTTTCGTCTTGAGAAGAAGTGAAGGCTTCAGAGTAAGCAGCATTCTTATCAACAGATATTGAAAATGGAAGCCTTCGATGGTCAGCTCTCATTATCTTCTTAAAGAAGCGTTTTGCTGCGGGAACATCGCCTTTGGCACTGAGCATAAATACAATCGTATGACCTTCTTTATCTATTGCGCGATAGAGGTATTTGCATGACTTGCCGACTTTGATGTATGTCTCATCCACTCGATAAGACGTGCCGCTCATCTTTAAGTGTGGACGGATGCGTCTATTGATTTCGGGAGCATAACACTGTCCCCATCTCCAGACAGTGGTATGGTCCACAGCAAGACCGCGTTCACTCATCATCTCCTCAAGATCGCGGTAAGAGAGCTGGTATCTACAATACCAACGAACGCACAAAAGAATAATTGTCGGCTCGAAGTGCCGCCATTTGAAAGGGGATGAATTGTGTTTCAATTGATGGTTTCTCGAAGAGATGTAGAATGTACCGAGAGGTGGATAATACTGAAGAAACTATTTCCTGCAACACAACCATCACTTCTCCATTCACGCTCGACAAGTCTCGCATCTGGTGTCAAGCTCATACTGGCGCACGAGGTCAGAATAATCGTGGTCGTGAGCGGGTGGCAGAGGATTGGCGTAAAATGAAGATGGATTTCTCGCACGGGGCATAGCAACTCATTCAACCGGAGCGCGAATAGCGCGGCTTTCATCCGCAAGACTCCGTGCCTGATACATTGAATGCGCGCCCGGTTAATTCGGGCGTTCGACGTTTTTCAATAACTTTTTCTTGCAGAAAGG
>JACCVS010000041.1 GCA_013698055.1 Acidobacteriota bacterium | reverse complement strand
TGATCAGGGCGGAAGTTCTATCCATCAGGGAAAGAAGTTTCGTCGAGGCCGCGCGCGCCATGGGCGCCGGGCCGGTGAGGATCGTGCTTCGCGAAATCCTGCCCAACACTTTACCCATCATCGTCACACACTTCACGCTGATGGTGGGCGGGGTGATGATCGTCGAAGCGGGACTGTCGTTCATCGGCCTCGGCGACGCCAACCACATCAGTTGGGGATACATGCTGCACAACGGACAGCATTTTATCCGCGACGCCTGGTGGATGATCTTTTTCCCGACGCTCGCCCTCTCTTCGCTCGTCTTCGCGCTGAACATTGTCGGCGATGCCTTCAACCAGGCGCTCGACCCCAAATCACGAATCGAGCATCTCGACTCCGCCCGCCCCACACCCTAGACCCTCCGCCTTCTCGCTCTAATCAAAATCACGACGGCGACTAACGAAACGAGGCCGACGAGGGCTAGGAGCAGGTAAAGTCCCCGGCGTGTGGATGAACCCGCATGGTTTGACCTGCCGCCATCGGCCCGCCATGCGTCCTGCGCGAAGTAGATGTTAGATTTCGCGCTCCACTCGTACATGCCCTTGAGCCCGTCCCGGTAGGCAGCCGCCGTTTTCGGCTCGTACAGCCAAAAGTAGGGCAGGTCACGCACCACGATGGCTTGAGCCTCAAAGTAATATTCGGCTCGCTTTTGCCTGTCCTGCTCGGAGGCGGCGAGCGCGAACAGTTCGTCAACTCGCGGGTTGCGATAGCCAGCGCCGTTGGAGAACGGGATCGGCCCGATGTTCGAAGAGACCAGAGTACGTTTAACTCCAATGTCGGGGTCGGGGCCGTTCTCGTAAAAGGCGAATGCCAGATCAAAGTCCTTCTTGATGTAAACCTCGTCCACGGCCGCACTAAACTCCATCATTTGCAGGTCGACCGCGATGCCGACTTGCCCTAACTGATCCCTCACGGCCTCGGCCACCTTGGCGAAGGTAGAAGCGTGAACGAACTTCAGCCGGAACCGTACCCCGTCTGCTCCGCGCCCGTATCCTGCTTCATCGAGCAGTCGATTGGCGAGCGCTATGTCCGTTTGGTACTTTTCCACGTTCGGATTGTAAGCCCACCCGAGCATGTGCGAGACCGGCCCCGTCGCGGGTACGCCCATCCCGAACATGAGCTTATCTACAAAAAAGTCCTTGTCTATGGCATGGGCCATCGCACGCCTGACGCGGAGGTCGGAGAGAGGAGCGTGCGTGAGGTTAGGGATCAGGGTTTCAACTGTTGCAAACCCTTCCCGGCCTTTATCCGTGATGACGACCCCGGCCATATTCTTGAGGCGGCCCACATCAAGCGGCGAAGGGTTCAAGAAATAATCCACTTCCCCTTTCTCGAAAGCGATGGCTGCCATCGCCGCACTCGGCATGACCTTGTACACGATGCGATCCAGGTAGGGCTTACCCTGCTTGAAATAGTTCTCGTTTCTCGCGAGAGTTAGGTGATCGCCTTTCACCCACTCCTGAAACTTGAAAGGCCCGCTTCCGACAGGGTTAGTGTTGTGCGGATTCGTCAGCGGGTCAGAGCCCTCATAGAGATGTTTCGGCATAACGGGGGCGTTCGTCACGTCGAGGAGTTGGAGGAAAGCGGCGTAGGGACGCTCAAACTCGAAAACGACTGTGTGCGCGTCTGGTGTTAAGATGCGCCGCAGGTTGTCGCCTATCGAGGAGCGTGTGCGCGAGTGATACTTCAACAACATTTCCTCGAAGGTGAACCGCACGTCCTCAGAGGTAAGAGCGACGCCGTCATGAAATTCTATATCGCGTGCGAGATGAAAAGTGTAAGTCCGGCCATCGGGCGACACCTCCCAGCTTTCGGCCACGTCCGGCACCGGGTTCAAGTCGAAGTCATGCGCCACGAGTCCGCTGAAAATCGATCCGCAGACGAGATGAACACCGCCTTGAGTTGTGATCGCCGGGTTGAGGCCGCCAGGATCAGCCGAGACGGCGACGATGATGCTACCGCCGTACTGAGGCGCGTCGGCCCGCCCCGAGACAGAAAAAATTGTGAGAACCAGGAAGAGATTTGTGAAAACAATTTTTGCTTTTAACATCGCCATCAATTTGAAGCGGGAATCATTAGTTGCGAGTGCGCCTCTGTCATATCTCTTCGACATTACGCAGAGTCCAACCTGCTGTAACAAAGTTAATATCTGATGAAGACTAACATATCACTCATCAGCGATGCTGCATCGTGTGGCTTGGAGTGAGCGCTGTTCTTTATCCTTTATAGCTTCTTGTGATAAGAAAAAAGTGTGAACTTCTATTTCGTTGCTGCGGCGGTTCT
Organism: Acidobacteriota bacterium; assembly: GCA_013698055.1. Lineage (GTDB taxonomy): Bacteria > Acidobacteriota > Blastocatellia > Pyrinomonadales > Pyrinomonadaceae > QHXM01. Next base: position 6,507 of record JACCVS010000041.1, on the reverse strand, counting down.
GGCAATCGCAATCGGTGTGGCTCATTCATGGTTGGGCGAGCGTTTTATTCTGACGCGCCTCTTTCGGCGGCAGAACATCCCGCATCTCTTTGGAAGCGATGATTTCACCAAACGCACCTTGCGCTTTGCGTGGCATCTGACGACGGTCGCGTGGTTCGGCGCAGCAGCGTTGCTCGTGATACTTGCTTCATTTCCAACTGATGCCGCTGCTCGTATAATATCCGGTGCCATTGCCGCAACCTTTTTGGCAAGTGCGGTTGTTGCCTTGATAGGCTCGCGCGGGCGTCACCTGTCATGGGTAATATTTCTGATGATTGCGGGTCTCGTATGGATGGGTATCAGGTGAAGCTGTCCCCCAGCGCTCAGTCAAACACCCCATCGAATCAGACGCTTCGTTAGCATTCTTTCCATCATTGATTTATTCTTCCCGCGTTGGATGCTGCTCGCTTGGCGCGGGTTAACTCTAGCGTTCTATGGCCGTCAAAAACTACCAGGTTCGCCTGCACCATGTGCCTGAAACTTTAGAGGCGTTATGGCGCACGCACAAAATATTCAACGACCGCCTCAGGGAGATTCTCGCGCTGCTCTTTCGGATGCGTCGAGGCGAGTGCGGGGAGTCGCCGGAAGATCAGGCCCTTTATCGCGAGATCGCCCTTTTCATAACCGGGTGTCCGTCGAACAACGCCCCTTATCTGCTCAACAGCGTCTGCATTAAGAATTGGGTTCCCACGACTGCCAGGAAAATTAAAGCCACCATTTCCGATCCTAACGGAGAGCTGATCGAAGTCACTGGGGAGACTTGGGCTGAGCGTGCCGCGCAGCTTTCCGCTCATGGCGACTTGCTTTTTGATAAGCGTGAAATCTTGGGCGATCTCACGCCAGCAATGGCACAGGTAGTCGTGCGTGAGGCAGCAGCATATTTAAGTAGCTACGAATCCCTCGTCCGAAGGTGGGAAAGAGAGCACGAGCGGTGGCTCGAAGAAAAGGCGACTTGGGAGGCCGAACCGGAACACAAACTTTACTTGGAGTTAAGACCGCGTTTCACTGAATTTGAGACCAATATAGGCGGCGGTCTCCTCACGGAACGGCGACACCGTTGGGGGCAATACCTGATATGGTTGGGACAGAATCCAGAACTTGCTGCTTGGCGCGGTGGACCCGCTGTCATCAATGAGATAGAGCAGGAAGGGAACAAACGTATTGCGCGAGCCGCGCACAAGCGCAAAGCTCAGATCGAAGCTGAGGAATTTTTCAAGGCTAACCCGGAGTTAAAGGCGCTCGATGCTTTGCATGGCTATTACGAACGGAAGTTCGTTCGCCGGAGAAAAACGAAGAAGCATCTTGATGGCTTTGACCATAAGCCCACGTTCACTCAGCCGGACGCTTTAGTGCATCCACGATGGTATGTCTTTAACGGTCCGCAAACGAAGCCAGCAGGTTATCGCAAACTCAACTTGCCTTAGAGAGAGGGTGAAGCCGGGTCTTTAGAACTCTCCTTGATGACCAGTAGCGAGACAGAATGCCATGAAACCGCTTGGATTCCCTTCGGTTTCAACGGAGACCGGCGGTTGGCTAATCTCCGACAGGTAGCTGTAACAGGTAAGATCAAATCCGGTCCGAAGAGAGGGGACGTGAGGGAGAAGGTCGGATTTGAGTTATTTGATCGGGCGCTGAAGATTTGGCGTCCGGCTGAGATCAAAGGGGCACGTCTCGTCTTCAAAATGAAAGGGAATCGTCCGCGCGCCGCTTATCTTTTCTTCATGATCAAGACGCAGAACACGGCATACAGCGAAGCGGCGTGTAACCTGCGGCGGTCGGAGCCGGAGGAGCTATTCCAAGCAGAAAGGACTCACCGGAAGGAGTTGGGTCCTGAGGGGCTGGTTACGTGCGCCGTTCGAATCGCAACGCATGACTGCGCGTACGCAACGCTTGCAGTCGGAGTTGGAGGAGCGCCGCTTATCCTGCGCCAGCGAAATCTTTGGTTAGAGCAGACAGAGACCACCGGGCGGCATGTGGGCCGTAAACAAAAGAGGCCAACCCTCGCTCATCTGGCCTCTCATAAGTTGGAACTCGCCCGACGGCGCTCACAGATGGGACGCATCCCCAGAGGAGAAAGCGCGCACGTGAGGCTCGGGGGTCATATTCGTAATATGGCGAAAGATAGATATAGACAGCAGGCACGGCGCATCATCAACTTTGCGCTCAATGTTGAAGACACCATCTATCCTCTGACGGAAGGGCCTTATCCGAGGGCTGATGTGTTGCTGTTGGAAAGTATGGAAAATCTGATTCCGAAGGCAGAACTGGAACGTGGTGTCAATAAAGCAATGGTCGCATTCAACCGGGGTCATCTGGTCAGCCATCTTAAAGAAGTCGCGGCAGAGGTGGGCGTGAGGGTATTCGAGATCAGCCCTTTAGGAACTGCACAGGTCTGCTCACGTTGTGGCGCTCTGGGCCGCCCATATTCGGTCAGGAGTCTGAGTACAGATCAACCCATATCAATCACGTTTGGCCCCGCCGAAGCCTTGTTTGCCTGCCCTTCCTGCCATTACAGGTCGAATACTTCTCATAATGCTTCTGTGAATCTGCATAATCGCTTTTATTCATCTCGAACAATGGAGAGCTTCATCACTTATCTAAGACAGCCAGTAGAACAAAGGCGTGAAATCCTGAGAAGAATTGAGGCCGAGTTAACCTCGCCGACCGCGGGGACCCTCAGCTTACACCACATGCATGGGGTCAAGATCGGAGAATACATTTTGACAAGCGGTTAAGCCAGCGATTAAATTGGCGGCGGAGCAAGGGCGGGAACTCGGCGTCCGCCCCGGCAGAGAGCTTTAGGTTGTCTGCCTGCCACAGAGACCCCGTACTGCGAGTGACAAGGGGCGCTGGGTCTACGGCCTGCGGGCCAAGGGGCCTCGACTCATAAAGAGGCGGCGTCCAGGTGCGGGGGTTCCTAAATTAACTTTTGGGCTTCAAGAGTCGTGGTAATAGTTTTCTTCCGTCATGTATATAGTCGGCAGTGCGTTATCTTTTACTTGCGGCCCGCGAAAATTAATTAAAGATCCGTCACATGAAGTATTTGTATCAGGCCAAGCGCGCAAAGCTCGGTAGGTATTTCTAAACTCCAATGGGCGATGATGGCTAAAATAGAGCGGGAGAAGAGTGTGCGAGCCGTCGTCGGCTCCGCCTGCCTTGAAGGCTACAAAGGGTCTCATAAAGTGACGCCAGCGAAGAAGGCTGGGTCATTATGGAAGGAGATGAAGCCCAAGGCCACGGCTAAACGTTAGCCCTGGAGATGGCGTACCGCTACGACACCACCGGCAACCCGGAAGACGAGTATTACCCCGGCACCTCAGTCCTCATTAACCTTGAAGACATTCGCGATCCCGAAGAAACCCTAGAGCGAGGGACCTATTTATACTTACACACTTGGTGCGGTGAAATCAGTTATTGGCCTGCCAGAATATCAAGCACGACGCTTCTGAGTTCTTCGTGCCCTTATGATCGTTACAACTTTACTTACGGCATAATTGTTGTTCCTGTGGAAGTCTGGTTTTACGATTATCCAACTGGTCGGGTGTATGCTAAAGCATCTTATCAGCCAAACGATGAAGAGGATGTTGCGACTAAGGCAGACAGCGGTCCTTTTGATCCAAATCGAGTTTTTAAGCCGAGTGAAGTTAGCTCAATAGCACGAATCCTGGCGAGAACCGGAGCCTCAGTATACAGAAGAAGCAAGGCAGAACCAGGTGAGCGGGACAGTAGTGCTCAGAGCGGTGTTTTCAGCAAACGGGATGGTGACGAATATTACTACAGTGAGTGGATTGCCGCATGGTTTGACGGAACGCGCGATGGAAGCAGCTAAAAAGATTAAATTTAGTCCGGCGACGAAGAATGGTAGACCCGTTTCGCAATACATCCAGATCGAATATAACTTCAGCCTTTATTAAAGTGGGATTTATGAAGAGGGTGTTAGCTTGTCACTCAAAACGTTTTGGGACGCACACTTCCCTTCCCTGTAGAATCTTATTGAATCAATTAGAATGATAGTGTATCGTCCTCGGCTATGAGCATGCCGGATGATTTGATTACCGCAACAGCCGCCCGAAAACTTCTGGGCGTCAGTCCACTTAAAATGACAAGGCTCCTTAAAGAAGGGGTTATTCGTCACTTTCCTGACCCGCTCGATGACCGGAAGAAGCTGGTCAGTAAAGGCGAAGTACTGGCCTTGATCGTCCCTAAAGCGGAGGCAGCATGAAGACTATTGTTCTTGCTAACGCCAAGGGCGGCACCGGCAAAACGACTGTGGCCGTCAATCTAAGCGCCTGTCTCGCGCTACATCACGGCAAGCGCGTGCTCGGCATTGACCTTGATCCGCAGGGGAATCTCGGAATCAGCTTTGGCGTTGATCCGCGCCAGCTCACACACACTTCTTATCAACTTCTGACGGCCGAGAATCCGGATGTCAGGGATTACATCGCGGAAATCAAGCCAAATCTTCACTTGATCGCCAACGCCATCGCTCCGGACCTGGAGAATCGGCTGGAAGCGAGCCACAACCGGGATTCCCTGCTCAGGCTTCGTCTTAGACAGCTCAAGGGCCAGTATGACTACGTGATCATCGATACGCCGCCGGCGATGCGCACGGCGACGATGAATGCGATTGTGGCCGCAGATGAGGTAATTGTCGTCGTTGATTGCGGCTTCTATGCTCTCTACGGCCTAACTGACCTGATGAGACAGATCGCGCGCGTCTCCGATGCCTACGAAAAGGACGATATTGTGATTCGCGGCCTGCTCAATATGTTCAATCGCGGTCAGAATCTCGACCGGGATGTTAAAAAAGAGGTTTCCGATTTCTTCGGAGGCCTCATGATCCAGACCATCATTCATAAGAACGTGCGCTTGGCTGAGGCCGCGTCAGCCAGCAAATCCATCATCGAGTTTGACGCTTCGGCACCCGGCAGTTTCGATTTCCTCAAACTAAGTAAGGAGCTTTTGTCAGAATATGAGCCAGAAGAACAAAAGAGGTCTGCAACGCGGGCTAAATGACATCGTCGAAAAGCAGACTGCTCCAGTTACTGACAAATCGCAGGAGAGTTCGAGCTTGATCGCCAAGTTTCGCGATCAGCCCCTCCTACCACCTCCTACCACCTCCCTCCAACCAGAAGCCAGACCAATTGCTCCGGTGCGCGATTTTGCGAAGGTTGCCAATTCAATTACTAGAGACGCCATTCCGGGAGGCCTCTTCAAAGGCACCAGCAAAAAGCTTTACGACGCCCTTTACTTGAGAACGCGGGGCGCAATTGTGCCCGTCCGCCAAGTGAAGGCCAGACAGGGCGATCTGATGCAATGGGCGGGAGTCAGCCACAATACGCTTCGGACGCATTTACGTAGCCTTGAGGCTGTTGGCTTGATAGAAATCAAATGGGAGCTGGGCGATAACTATGGTGCCGTCTACGAGGTACGATTGCCTGAAGAGATAGCCCTCCTACCACCTCCTACCACCTCCCTCCAACCACCTCCTAGCTCCAGCCAGAAATTGGGTCCCCCCTCCAACCAAAAACTGGAGGTAGGTGGAGGGGGTCAAGTCGTTGAGAATTCAACAGCTTTCGAGCAGCCTAAGACTTTAATTAAGACAAATACTGAGCGAAGTGATGATGACGCTGCGCTGGCCGGGCTGACCGCATCGCTCAAAACTCTGACAAAAGAGATCACTGGGAAAGAATTGTCTCCCGCTGAAAGCGACCGCTGGAGAGAACTGGCCGACGTGCTCGCCGCTGAACTCAAGATCGCCGCTGCGCGCACGACCGTCTCATCTGTCCCGGCATTCCTGGCCGAGCACCTGCGCCGCCGGCTCTGGAAGCTCGACAAGAAGCAGGCCCGAGCCGAGGGCAGGGAATTGCCAGACGAGGCTGTCAGCGCGCCACAGGGCAGCGTGGATGCCAGTTCCTGCCCTGATTGCAGCGGCTCCGGCTGGTGGTATCCGGAAGGTGAAGGGAAGGGTGTAGCCAAGTGTAAGCATGAGAAATTGATGATGGAGAGTTAATCTATTGTCCCGTGCTTTGTACCATATAGCCCATACACCATCAATACAGAGAAGGTTTCCCGGCGACTAAATTCAATAACAAAAGAGTGTTGCTCGCCGAAAACCCATTCTTCTGCTGGCAATTCCGATAATGCGTCTTTTCAGAAGAGAATTATTGACAGGTTTTTACTGTTAGCCCATGATGACAGGTGTTCTGGCTTCTAAAATAGCTCTGAGGTGAAGTGCTCTCATGACGCCTGATCAAAACCTCCTAAATCTCCAGCAAAGGGAAGCCATCGCTCCTAAGCGTTTTGACCCTCGCTCTGCTACTCCTTTCGTCAATAAGTCTGTTTCTGAGGAGACGCGCCGTGCTTATCGTCGAGCAGTGGCCGACTTCTTTCAGTTCATTGGGGGCAAGCACCCAACGGATGTTGTGCCAACTGACGTGCAGAGGTGGCGTGATCATCTGCGCCATA
>JACCVS010000641.1 GCA_013698055.1 Acidobacteriota bacterium | reverse complement strand
CCTTTATCGACTGCGCATATTTTATTTAAAGAGAGACTGGCGAGGAGGAAGCGGTTGCGTCAACAAGCAGGCGCGCGCCGAACAGACTTCGTTTTCCGGTGCGCGTGTCTTCAACCTCTACCATTACGCGGTCAGGCTGGTTATAACAACGCACAAAGCGCAGGCCGCTCAGCATGGCGGAACCCGTGTCGCTTGCCTCAAGTTTCGCTGAGGCTCTTGCGAGCAACTTGTCGGCCTCGATTGCCACATCAAGCACGCCGTCCACCCACAGCGGCGGAGTTTTGACGCGCGAACCTTTGTCATGGAATTTAACGAAGCCCGAGCGATAGCGATTGACAATCGCCTCGTCAATCTCAGCTCTGGTGAAAAGCTGCGCGCTTTCAAGCCCGCGCAACTCATCATCCGAGATATTCCAGTCGCGCCCTGCCCGCCCGACGTTACCCGTATCAAAGACCATGACGCGCCGCTTGTAGCGGCAACTCATCACCGCGGCGTGCAGCAAGCCGAGGCCACCGCCAGCGTAGATAATCTCGAACTCACCTTCGATTGAAAGATTCGCTGGCGGCGCACCACGCACGATTGCTTCCTGCGCTCCGCCGTTCTTCTCAAGCGCCTGCTGCCAGCGGGCGTCCAGACCCCAGATACGGTCGAGCCACGCCTCACGATTCTCAAGCGCGCCGAAGTTCGCCACTGTCAGCGGATAGCGTTTGCGATATTCGGACAGAGAAAGCGCGCCGAATGTTCTACGGGATTTGGATAAAACTGCGGTCATAAAACAAAAAAGGCTGCCCATGCGCGTTGAGTTCTTGAAAAACTCAACACGCGAGAAGTTACAAATCAAAAACCGGGGAGTGCGACTGTGCGTTTTGGGTTAGTGTAGCTGATGGGGGCAAAAAAGCAAGGATAAGGCTGGGGGACAAGAGAGAAGAGAAAGCGAAAGACAGCAGATTGCTCTCTGCCTCCCGCCTTCGTCTCTTATTCATCCCTCAGCTCTTCAAACTCTTCGCCGTGTCAATAGCCCGATGACGGCGACGAAGAGGGTCGCACCGATGATTGACCAGATGATGGGGAACTTCGTTCCGCCGATGTCGAGCGTGTAAAGCTCCGGCAGTTTGAGCGAGCGCGCGAGCCACAAACCGATGATCGCGCCGATGAAGCCGAGCGCGATAGAAACCAGACAGCCGCCGCGCGAAAAACCACTGATGGCCTGTCCCAACGAGCCGCACAAACCCGCGACGACAAGTAAAATGACTATGTCAACCCAGTTCATTAAGATACCTCCGAAAGCAGGGATGAAGCTAAACCCATTTGCGTTTCTTCATCCCTCATCCCTTTTATTTGTGGCATGACTGCTCGCCTTCGCCGTGAGCCATGCGGTTGGCGCACGCGCCGCAGTTCCAGCGCACCGCGCCGCCGAAATTCATCGCGTCCGTATACTCGAAATCGCCCTGATTGCTGTTCGTGGCTTTCGTGTCCACCACGTCGCGCCCGATCCTGGCCTTGTAGATGCTCGTCTTGGCTTTAATTGAGTCTTGGATGCGCCAAGTCGTGTTGTTGCGGACGACGACCGGCGAAGACTTGTCCAAACCCATAATGTAATCGGCAGCAAACTCGCCGACACCTGCGACCTTCAGGAGATTCTTCCGTTCGTCGTATTGCTGCTCTATACGGACGTACTGTATCTCCCCGGCAATCTCTTTCGCCTTCTTCTCCGAATCGTCAACTGACACGCGCTCGATGACGCGCGCCATGATAATTCGCAAGGCTTCACGCTGGCGCTCCGTCGCTCGCTCGTCCATGAACATATGCCGCCCACCGCTTAAATCGGCTGAGCCGAACTGTAAGCCATCGAGCACAACATCGCCGTAGTTTCCTTTGCGAATGTGATAGGAATAAAACGGGTAGCAATAGGAATGCGGCGACGGCCCTTCACCGAAATTGCAGGAGCAGGGCACCGAGCAGGTACAGGCTTCGGAGAGCGCGCCTGTGATTTTCCATGATTTCGCTGCTGCGGCTTCCGAGGGCGGCGCTTCGTTCATTGGTGACGCTGCGGCGGGGGCACCCGCGTTGTTTAATTGCCCTGCTCTTTGCGTCGCGATGAAGTACGCGGCCGCTCCGAGCGCGCACCCGGCCAGCAAGATTGCCAGCAAGGTTGCCA
>JACCVS010000632.1 GCA_013698055.1 Acidobacteriota bacterium | reverse complement strand
AGGGTGACTTTGTAGACAGTTCGCCCGCGCTTGACGCCTTCGATGGAGAGCGTCTGGCCGTAAACGTTCACCTTCATTCCGGGAATTTCAGGCTCGACGCGAATCTGTGATTGCTCGAACACGGTGGCGTCCACAGGATTGCTTAAATCTATATACCACGGATCGAAGGGAGAGCATTTCTGGTTGTAGCCGCATCTTTGACCCGTGACGCGGAACAGTCCGTATGTGCGATAGGAAAAAGCCTGGGCTGAAGTGGTCGTGCGCGGGCCTTCGGCTGAAGGCGTGCCGGGGCCGATTTGAACATTGATGCTCGAATCAACCGGGAGCGCAAGGCGCGCCTCTCCGGTTTCAGAGTTGATCGCGCGGAATGCGAGCCAGCGCCCAGCCTCGGCTGACTTCGCAAGCTGGCTCACTGTCTTGTCCGCTTCGATTTCCTGCTGGGTGGCGAGCCGAATTTTTAACTGGCTCTTTCCACCGATGACTTTAATCGTATTCAGCACCGCTGCCGGGTCAATGCGCTGGTCGAACTCGACGAACATCAGCGTGTCGCGCCTCGTCGGCGTGTTGGGAGAAGGATAGCTAGACTTCACCGTCGGAGGCGGCGTGGCGAACGTCCACGTTTTGGTTGTAGAAAAAGTTCCGCCGTTAGCCGATTTCGTTCCTGCGACCACCGTCGCCGAATACTGCGTCGCCATCGGGAAGCGACCATCGGGAACGAACAGGAGAGTCTTCGTGCCGACCCATCGCCATTTGCCGGGCGTCTGCGGCGAGAGGCGCACGGGAACATTCTGCGCCGCAAGATCGTCGTTTGAAGTCACCGCCACCATCGGCTGCGAAAACGTGATGCTGAGTTGCGGAGCGAGCGGTATCTCTCCTTCGGGCGCGAAGCGCAGGACTTCAAGCGGCCCGGCGGCGGCTGTGTTAGGCGGCGGCGCAGACTCAGACGACGGGAACGAGACGTTGACGGTTTTACCCGTGCGCGGCGGAGGAAGTGATCGGTCACGAAGCGCAAAGTCCTGCTGGTCTCCCTCTTCAGTCTTGACGGGCGGAAGGCGCTTCAACACGTTCTGGACTTCGCTGTCCGTCAGGCGCGAGCTTTGCGCGGGAGTGATTGGCGTCCGGCTTTCAGGCTGTCCCGTGCCCTCGCTCAAACGAAATTGCAGACCTTCTTTCATTTGGGCACCGCTCTGGGATTCATCCTCACCGTCTGACTCCTGCGCGCTTGCGGCGAAAGCCGAAACGCCGCTGATTCGGGGGATGCTGCCGGCAAAGATAAAGAAAATTAAGGAGAGGCTGAGGATCAGTTTGAGATGCTTCATTGGTTATGTTTCTCGCTCGAATCAAAGTTAATTAAAATCTGGGAGATTTCAAAATTCACTCGCGCTGGCTTGATAAAACAATTTCCAGCACGGCTAGAACGCTTCGTTACCTTCAACTTGCACAAAAATCCTTTTCAGCCGACTTCCAGATAGCCTTCGCCCATGAAGCGGCATTGCCCGCCGACTTTGACACTGCTGATCTCGCCCGCTTCCTGTTCGATGATGATCTTGATGATGCTCGGGCGTCCCATCTCGATGCCTTGCTCGCTTGTGAACTACGATTTCTGAGTTACGGGGAAAAGCTCATGACGCACGAGGTAGCAGCCCAGCGGCCCGCTCGCACCGCCCGTCGCCGGGTCTTCCCAGACACCGAGTCCGGGAGCAAACATGCGCGAGTGAACGCTTGAGCCTTCAAGCTCAGTCTCCTTTGTGAAGACGAAAACCTCTGAGACGCCGAAATCGCGCAAAGCCCTCTCCGAGACATCGAGCCGGAATCGAATGGAGCGAATTGATTCCAAATCTTTCAACGGCACGAAGAGGAAGGGAACACCGCAGGAGACGACTTCGAGCGGCCACGCAGTCTCAATCGCATCGGGTGCGATTGACAGCATCTCGGCGATTGCCCCGGCGTCCTCAAAGCGCGGGCCGAACCTGGGAAGCGGCTGCTGCATCCAGATGATGTCCGGCACGCCGTCTTTGAACTTAAGGGTGACGGGTATCGTGCCTACGCCCTCTTCGAGCTTAATCGTAATCTCATCCGCCCCGAGTTCAATCATGTGCTCGCGCGCGAGGATGAAAGACGTGCCGACGGTCGGGTGTCCGGCCATCGGTAATTCCGACGCAGGCGTGAAGATGCGGACGCGGTAATCATTCTCAGGATCATCGGGCGGCAGCACGAAGGTTGTCTCGGAGAGATTGAGTTCTTTGGCGATTAACTGCATAAGTTCAGCCGGTATCCCACGACCATTCGTGAAGACGGCAAGCGGGTTTCCGCCAAAGGCTCGGTTGGTAAAGACATCAACGATGTGGTAACGAAGTTTCCTCATGTTCTCCTCATGAAAATTAAAAGAGGGACGGGCCTGATGTTAAATACTTTTCCATCTGCCCGATTGGAGCAGTTGTCAAAAGATGCCCGTAGCCTGAGAGTTTCAGATTCGCCTGCAACGCGAAACGAATGGCGGCGTGGTTTGCGCCGGGAACGATCAGGCGAATCTGCTCTGCCTGTGCGGACGCCGCGCGGCAGGCCGATTCAAGCAACGCTTCGGTATCCTCGTTTTCAAGCCAGGCGGCGGGGCCAATTGTGCCTTTGTTGAGATAGTAATAGCCGACGACACGGCCAGCGCGCATTAGCTGTCTTCCCTCAGATTTCATTTCCGAAACCCAGAATTGATGGTCTGTCTCGCGCCGCGTCTCACGAATCCGCTCGTCAATTCCCATCGCGGATGATAGCTCAAGCGGCTGCGTTTCATAATCGGAACGTTTCTCCGGCAGCTTGCCCGGCTGACCATAGAAGTTGAGCAGTTGATAGCCGGGAAGCATTCCCATCTTCATATAAGACGCCATCGCTTGCAGGTCTATGGACGACCAGGTGAAGAAAAGGGAAGCGCCTGCTCGTGCGCCTTCATTCCAGACGAGTTGAAGCAGAGGGCGGCCAACTTTCTTCCCTTGCAAATGCGGCATCGTCCAGAAGCCTGAGAGAAACCAGAGGTGATCGCGCACTATCGCATGACAAATCGCTCCGAGCTTGCCGTCAACTTCCGCCACTATAAAAATACCCGTCCGCCGGACGTAATCGTAAACCTTTTCGATGTACTCGCGTGGGGGCAAAGGCCAGTTCAAGTTCCAGCGTTGATTGAGGTCATTCACAGTCGTTAAAAAAAGTTCGACCGCTTCGGGCATCTCGGCTTCACGAACAGGGCGATAATGAACTTCAGTCAACTTCGATTTCTCCCAATCAACTTAATTGAATCATAGGCGCTTTGAATCAACCACGCCGGTTGCAGTCTCAGTCGTGCGTCTTAAAGTAATCGGTGGCTCGATGAGCGCAGGCTCGGTCGCGCTCGAATCGCGCTCTCTATCTGGAATTATGTCTGCCCCCGCTTGATAATCGTTAATCTTCCACTTGCGCGGCACTCTGCGGATGCCTATTGGGTAGATGGTGAGATCACCATCTTTGTCAATTTTTAATTTAAGAAAACTTTTCCAATCTTCGGCGGCGATTGTCGAGAAGGCTTCATTGAAGTGGCGACCGAAGACGTTCAAAGAGATGAGAAGATACATTCCCTGAATGAACGAGCCGACGATGTAACCGCCGATTAGAATCAGAATCACCGCGAGCAGAACTCTGAGGTCGAAATTAAAAACGTGTCCGCCCTGTGTCAATTGGTAGACCCAGTTCAGCTCTAACGAGCCGATCTTCAGCGGCGGAGTGTTCGAGCGCGAGGTCGCTGAGACAATGCTCAAGACAAAATAGATAGACGCAAGCGCGACCGTGAAAGCGGAGAGAATATGTGCGAGCGCGTGCAATGAACCCATAATCCAGCGGTGAGCCTTCGAGTGCGTGTCGGTGAAAAGGACGAACCCTAAGATAGTGAGCAGCACCCAGAACAGGGTCGAAGGACTGTTCAGCACCGTGTGCAGCGTCGTGCCGGCGATGTTCTTCAAGCCGACAACGGAGCGGATGCCCGAAGATGTTTGCTCGATGTGCTTAAAGTCTGAGACAATTGCCAGCGTCGTCAGGAGATAAAGT
>JACCVS010000625.1 GCA_013698055.1 Acidobacteriota bacterium | reverse complement strand
ACTTTATCTTTGTTTCGGTCGGATATGTGCTCGTGAAAGAGCGTATGGAAGACCGCCGACAGCGGGATCTGGCAACAAAACAGATGGTAGGGATAGGCCCGCGGCAAGCTTCTTGAGAGTTTACAGGGTATGTGTGGAATCGCTGGAATAGTTAATCATAATGACCGCGCCGTAGATGCAGGCGTGCTCGCGCGGATGTGCGAGGCCATCAGACATCGTGGCCCGGACGAAGATGGACATTACATCAACGGCGCAGTCGGATTGACGATGCGGCGGCTCGCCATCATTGATCTGAAGGGCGGGCAGCAGCCCATTCATAATGCAGATCGCACGGCTTGGATTGTCTTCAACGGCGAAATATACAACTACCGGGAGCTGAGAGAGAGCCTGGAAAAGCTCGGGCATACCTTTTATACCAACTGTGATACCGAAGCCATTATTCATGCTTATGACCAATACGGAGCGGACTGCCCCAAGCACTTGCGCGGGATGTTTGCCTTCGCCATCTGGGACGAGCGCATGCAGGAACTGTTTTTAGCTCGTGATCGCGTCGGCAAGAAACCCCTCCTCTATTCTGTTGTCAATAATCAACTGATCTTCGGCTCTGAGTTCATGGCGCTATTAGAACACCCGGACATCAGCCGCGATGTCGCGCCGGAAGCGATTCATTACTATCTCTCCTTCATGTGTGTGCCTGCTCCGCTGACGGCCTATCGTGCCATTAAGAAACTTGAGCCGGGGCACTCTCTACGCTTCACGCGCACTGGCGAGATTAAGATTGAGCGTTACTGGCAGCCTGAATTTTCACCAAAGTCCAAGCTGAGCGAGGAAGAGGCAGGCGAACGCGCCGTGGAAATCCTGCGCGATGCCGTGCGCGTGCGCCTGATGTCGGAAGTTCCGCTGGGAGCTTTCCTCTCCGGCGGCGTTGATTCGTCGGCGGTCGTCGCTTTGATGAGCGAAGCGAGCAGCGTGCCCGTCAAGACTTTTTCCATCGGTTTTGAGGAACAGGATTTCAGCGAGTTGCATCATGCGCGACGAGTTGCTGAGCATGTTGGAGCCGATCACCACGAGTTTATCGTGCGGCCCGATGCGATGGAGGTGCTCCCCACCCTGGTCGAGCACTATGGTGAGCCTTATGCCGATTCGTCAGCTATTCCGACCTACTATGTCGCGCGTGAGACCCGTCGCCATGTCACGGTAGCCTTAAATGGCGACGGCGGCGACGAGTGCTTCGCCGGTTACGAGCGCTACGCCGCTATGCGCCTAGCCGAGAATTATCGGAGGCTCCCCGGCTTGCTGCGTGAGGGCGTTATCAAGCAAGCCTTCAACCTGCTTCCTTCGTCGGAACTTCGCCGCGGCCGTGTGCGCAACGTCAAGCGCTTTCTGCAAGCGGCCTCCCTGCCACCCGTCGAGCGTTACCTGCGCTGGATCAGCGTGATGGACCGGGCAGCCAAGGATGAGCTTTATACCAGTGAGTTTCGCCATCAGATGTCTGGCTATGATCCTGCGAGTTGGCTCTCGCCCTGGTTCGCGCAGGCCAATGGCGCAGGCGTCGTTGATGCGAGCCTGCTGACGGATACGATGACCTATCTGCCGAACGATCTATTGGTCAAAGTGGATATTGCGAGCATGGCTGTTTCGCTCGAAGCGCGCTCGCCATTTCTGGATCATCACGTGATAGAGTTTGCGGCCAGTTTGCCGGAGAAGTTTAAGCTGCGTGGATTGACGACCAAGTATCTCTTGAAACGTGTGCTCAAAAAACTCGTGCCCCTGGAAAATCTTAATCGTCCCAAGATGGGCTTCGGCGTCCCCATCGGCCACTGGTTCCGCGACCGGATGAAGAAGTTTCTGGGCGAAACGCTGCTCAGCGAGAAGGCGCTCAAACGCGGCCTCTTCAAAAGCGAAGAGGTCAAGCGCATGTTTGAAATGCACACCGAAGGAAAGCGTGATTATGCGCACCAGCTTTGGACGCTCCTGATGCTGGAGCTATGGTTTGAGAGATTTATTGATTAGTCGAATATCAGTAATCAGATATTTACCCGCCACTGGAGGATTTTGAATGAAAGGTGTCGTCTTAGCTGGCGGCTTGGGAACGCGGCTCATGCCACTGACAGCGGTAACGAACAAGCACCTGCTGCCGGTCTACGATCAGCCGATGGTTTATTATCCAATCAAGACGCTGGTCAACGCCAGTATCAAGGAGATAATGATCGTCACAGGCGGCAATTCTGCCGGCGACTTTCTCAAACTTCTGAAGAACGGCAAGGCGTTCGGTCTCAAGCACCTCAATTACACTTATCAGGAAGGCGAGGGCGGCATCGCCGCAGCCCTGTCGTTAGTCGAAGACTTTGCCGATGGCGAGCCGATCTGCGTTGTTCTTGGCGATAACATTATCGAAGGAAATATCTGCAAGGCAGTGCGCTCCCACCGGCATCAGGGCGACGGCGCGAAGATCCTCCTGAAGAAAGTTTCAGACCCGCAGCGATTCGGTGTGCCGGAGCTGGATGGCCGTCGTGTCCTGCGCATTGAAGAGAAGCCCGCTGCCCCTAAATCTGATTATGCTGTGATCGGCATCTACATGTACGATGCCGAAGTGTTCAATATTATTCGCACGCTCAAGCCTTCGGGTCGTGGCGAGTTGGAGATCACTGATGTAAACAACGCCTATATCGAACGCGATGAGATGACATGGGATGAGTTGGAAGGATGGTGGACTGACGCTGGCACGTTCGAGAGCCTGCTGCATGCGTCAAATCTCGTCGCCCAGACCGGTGCCAACAAGGTGGAGAATAAAGATGCAGCCCAGGCGGGACATGGAAGCTGAAACTTTTAAGCGCGGCGCAATTGAAGGCGTAGTCGTGCGCGACCTGCGGAAATTCGTTGACGAGCGTGGATGGCTCACAGAGTTGTTTCGTCACGATGAGATGGTGGAAGAGTTTTATCCGCAGATGGCCTATATTTCTCAATCGGAGCCACACGTCCAGCGTGGGCCGCACGAGCATGTTGAGCAGACCGATTTTTTCTGTTTTATAGGGTCGTCAAATTTTAAGATGCGCCTCTGGGATAACCGATCCGGCTCTGAGACTTACCGTAACATGATGACTCTCTTTGTCGGCGCAGACAATCCGAAATCTATCCTTGTTCCTAAAGGTGTTGTCCACGCTTATCGCAATGTCGGGCACGGAGTCGGTGTTGTCATCAACTTTCCCAACCGCCTCTTTATGGGCGCTAACCGGAGCGAAGAGGTTGATGAGATCAGGCATGAAGATGACCCCGGCACGATCTTTAGATTAGACGATTAGAAGTCTGGAGTTTGGGGTCCAAAGAGTCTGGAGTCAAAAGCTAAACAGAGCTTTTCGTCTTTGACTCCAGACTCCAGACTCTGAGACTCCAGACTTATGAAGATTGTTCGTATCATCGCGCGGCTCAATGTTGGCGGGCCGGCGCGCCATGTGGTCTGGCTTACAGCCGGATTGCAGAATGCTCAATGCGAGTCTGTCCTCATCGCTGGCGTTGTTCCGCCGGGCGAGGATGATATGGACTACTTCGCTACCGAGCACGGAGTTGAGCCGGAGATCATTCCTCACATGAGCCGCGAGATTTCTCCGAAAGATGCGCTGACGATCTGGAAACTATATCGGCTGTTTGTGCGCGAGCGCCCCGACATCATCCATACCCATACGGCAAAGGCCGGAACGGTCGGACGCATCGCTGGATTGCTTTATCGATGGCTGACGCCATCTACGCTCGTCGGGCGGCCACGCCGCTTCAGCTTTGTTCATACATATCACGGTCACATCTTTCATAGTTACTACGGCTCTCTAAAGACACGTATCTTTCTGACGATTGAAAGAGCTTTAGCCCGCTTGGCGACCGATAGGATAGTTGTTATCAGCCCGCAGCAATTTCGGGAAATTAACGGCCAGTTTGGGGTGGGACGAGAGAGCCAGTTCAGAGTTATCCCCCTCGGAATTGATACTGGCATCTTTACCAACTGGCAACAGCGCAGACATTTGATGCGTGATGAATTGGGGGCAAGTGAGTCCGATGTGCTGGTCGGAATCGTCGGGCGGTTGACGGAAGTGAAGAATCACGCGCTCTTTCTTCAAATGGCGGCGCGGTTCAAAGAGACTTTTGGCGCGACGAAAGACACACGCTGGGTGCGTTTCATCGTCATCGGCGACGGGCATCTGCGAAAGAACCTTGAGGCACAGGCGAGCGAACTTGGACTGAAGGATGAGATAAAGTTTCTGGGAACGCGCCATGATCCTGAGAACTTTTACCCCGCACTTGATATTGTAGCCCTGACTTCGCTCAACGAAGGCACGCCCCTGACGCTCATTGAAGCGATGGCGAATGCGCGCCCCTTTATCGCCACTGCGGTTGGCGGTGTGGTCGATCTCCTAGGCGAGAAGGCAGGTAATAAGTTCTCTTCTGAACTCAAAGGAGACGCCGGCAAGTTCCAGCTATACGAACATGGGGTCAGCGTTCGCCCTGAAGACGCGGAGGCTTTTTGCGACGGCCTCGCGCACCTCGTCGCTGCCGAGGATTTGCGGCAGGCGATGGGGAAACGTGGGCGGTATTACATCGAACAGAACTATTCCAAAGAGCGTCTGCTCATGGACATGACAAATCTTTATCACGGGCTGGCTGAAGAAGCCACAGAGTCTAAAGTCCAAAGCAAGAAGAAGAATAATTCACAGGTCAAGAACGAATCTTCGACTTTGAACAGCGGGCTTTAGGCCTAACAGTGTTCCAGTCCTATTCAAGAAAGGTAATTTAACAATTGCGAGTCTTAATCACTGGCGGATCGGGCTTTATCGGGTCGCATCTTTCGGACGCTTATCTTGAACGCGGCGACGAGGTCTTTATAATAGATGATCTCTCGACCGGCAGTTTCGACAATATCGCCCACTTGAAGAAACATCCGCGTTTTCACTACACCATTGATTCTATCAGCAACCAACCGGCCTTAGCCGAACTCGTTGACCAGTGTGATGCGATCTTCCATCTAGCGGCGGCTGTTGGCGTCAAATTGATCGTGGAGAGTCCGGTCAGAACAATCGAAACCAATGTTCACGGGACTGAGGTTGTTCTCTCTCTGGCGAATAAGAAGAAGAAGAAGGTGCTGGTCGCTTCGACTTCGGAAGTTTACGGCCTGAGCGCGGAAGTCCCTTTCCGCGAGGATGGCAATCTGGTGATGGGCGCGACGACCAAGGGGCGCTGGTCTTACGCCTGCTCGAAAGCGATTGACGAGTTTCTGGCCTTGGCTTACTGGAAAGAGAAGAAAATGCCGACAGTTGTCGTCCGTCTCTTCAACACAGTGGGACCTAGACAGACGGGGCAATATGGAATGGTCATCCCGACGTTCGTTAAGCAGGCTTTGGCAGGAAGACAGATCACTGTTTACGGCGACGGTCAGCAGACGCGCTGTTTCGGATATGTCGGCGATGTCGTAGGCGCGCTTATCAAGTTGATGGATCACGAGGATGCAGTCGGGCAGGTCTTCAATATTGGCTCGAGCGAAGAGGTGACGATTCTCGAGTTGGCGAACCGAGTCAAGAAGTTGACCGGCTCGGAATCGGAGATTACGTTCGTTCCCTATGACGAGGCGTATGAAGAGGGTTTCGAGGATATGCCTCGAAGAGTTCCAGACATCTCCAAGATCAATGCGCTTGTCGGGTTTCAACCCAAGATGACGCTCGATGGCATTCTCCAGAGTGTGATTAGATTCTACACCGAGCAGTCGCCTATCGCAAGAAACCCTGAATAGCTTTTCAAGGCAGAAGAAAGCGATTATGGAAATAGAGGAAACACCTTTCTCCGTGATTCGGGCGTAATGTGCCTCGGGATCATCGAAATTTAGAATCCATGAAGGAATATCTCAATGGCGGTTTTAGTAACAGGGGGTGCTGGGTATATCGGTAGTGTGACGGTCGAGATGTTGCGTGAGCAAGGTAAGCAGGCTATTGTGCTCGACAACCTCGTTTACGGACACAAGCAGGCATTATTTGAAGGTACTCCTTTTTACGAAGGCCACATTGGCGACGCGGAACTCGTCAAGCATATTGTCCTCGAACACGATATTAAAGCCTGCATACATTTTGCTGCATTCGCCTACGTCGGCGAGTCAGTCGAAAAGCCGTCGCTCTACTATGAGAACAATGTCGCTCAAGGCATACGGTTACTCGACGCGCTCGTCGCTTCAAACGTTAAGCAGATCGTCTTCTCCTCGACATGTGCGACCTACGGCGAGCCGCAACGCTCACCGCTAGACGAAAATCACCCGCAACAACCGACCAATCCGTATGGCGCGTCGAAGCTGTTCATGGAAAGAATCATGAAGGATTACGATCAGGCATACGGTTTACGCTTCGTCGCGCTTCGCTATTTTAATGCCGCCGGGGCGACCCCGACATGTGGCGAAGACCATGCGCCGGAAACACACCTGATCCCGCTCGTCTTGCTTGTCGCGCAAGGCAAGCGCTCAAACATTTCTGTTTTCGGTAAAGACTATCCGACTCATGATGGAACCTGCGTGCGCGACTACATCCATGTTACCGATTTGGCGAGCGCTCACCTTGCTGCGCTTGGCTACCTAGAGAGGGGTGGAGCGTCAATGGCCTTTAATCTCGGCAATGGACAGGGTTATTCGGTGTTAGATGTGATTGAAACAGCCCGAGAAGTCACCGGCAGAAAGATCGAGGTTAGAGTCGAAGCGCGTCGAGCGGGTGATCCGTCGCACCTAGTCGCCGATGCGACGCGAGCGCGTGAAATCCTGGGCTGGCAGCCGCGCTATCCTTCGCTCAAAGAGATTATCGGTACTGCCTGGAAGTGGCAGGAGGCACATCCGGATGGCTATCGAGAAAGCTAAACATGCAGGGTCGCCCGAATCTTTCAACAGATTCAACAAGTGCCCGAAGATGCTTCGATAACTAACAGCTGGAACATGCTACTTTTTCCCTTGGTGAAGTAGCGCGTAGATATTAGTGAGGGGATAGAATGAGAATACTTGTCACCGGGGGAGCTGGCTTCATCGGCTCTCATTTATGTGAGCGACTGCTTGGCGAAGGGCACGAGGTAATCTGCCTCGACAATTTTTTTACGGGTCGTCGCCAGAACGTTCAGCACCTGTTTGATAATCGCAGTTTCGAATTGCTTCGACACGATGTGATTGAACCGATCCTGCTTGAAGTAGATCAAATCTATAATCTGGCCTGTCCGGCCTCGCCTATTCACTACCAGTACAATCCGGTCAAGACGGTCAAAACCAGCGTCATGGGGATGATTAATATGCTGGGGCTGGCAAAGCGTGTTCGGGCGCGCATTCTTCAGGCCTCGACCTCCGAGGTTTACGGTGACCCGGAGGTTCATCCGCAGGTTGAAGGTTACTGGGGGAATGTTAATCCAATCGGAATCAGGTCGTGTTACGACGAAGGCAAGCGGCTGGCAGAGACTTTAATGATGGATTATCACCGGCAGAATGGGGTTGACACGCGCATCGCGCGCATTTTCAATACCTATGGGCCAAGAATGCTGGAAAATGATGGGCGCGTAGTGTCGAATTTCATTGTCCAGGCATTGAGAGGCGAAGAGTTGACTGTCTATGGGTCAGGTGAACAAACACGCTCTTTCTGCTATGTGGATGATCTGGTGGAGGGCCTGATCAGGTTAATGAACAGAGATGGAGTGTATGAGC
>JACCVS010000618.1 GCA_013698055.1 Acidobacteriota bacterium | reverse complement strand
TTCTCAAATACAACTATGCGACCGGCGTCAATCTCATTACCAAGTATCAGGACATCTATGGTCTGGGGGTTGTGCTGGGCGACGGCGTGGTCTTGGGTGACGGTGTCGTTCTAGGCGACGGAGTTGTCCTTGGCGATGGTTTTGTCTTAGGCGATGGCGTCGTGTTAGGAGACGGAGTTGTGCTTGGCGACAACATCATGACCAGCGACGGAGTTGTGCTGGGAGATGGAGCTTTCTTTTGCGGCGGGGGAAGTATGCTTGCCGATGGCGTCGTCCTTGGCGACGGCGTGGTTCTCGGCGACGGTGTTGTGCTGGGTGATGGCGTTGTGCTTGGTGACGGTGTCGTCCTCGGGGATTCCGCAATAGAAGCCATGTCTGCAATGCTTGGCGGAGATGCGGGACTTGAGATGAAACCGCTAAACTAGCAGCCGCATAACAGACGAAACAAACAGGAGAGAGGCCATCAAGTCATGATGCCTCTCTGCTCCGTTTCTTCCTATTTATTCCAAAATTGACTGATGGCAATCTTCAATCTGACCGAGCCTCTGACTGATTATTCCTCGCTCAGAAACAAAAATCCCTAAACCTACAATGAATATCAACGGTTTTTGCGACGGGGTCGGACGGCACGTCGTTTGCCAATTAAAGTCGTGCCGATGAAGAGGCAAAGCTCCTTCATCGGGAATTTAACTGGCAAAAGCTCTTACCTTTGAAGTGAAATGAAAGACCAAATACTTCTCAACAGTCACCCCACCACATATTTCTCACTACTTCTTCCCGAAAAGAGAAATTTTTGAAACGAAGGCTAATTAAGCCTTCCAAGTGGGTAATTCGCTCCTAAATTTTGCTGGCCAACCAACCTTCAAGACTACGCTGGAATAGGCACATGTCCACTAATCTCACTGATACGGAAGCAAGAACACCCGCGATGGCACCAGGGCTGCGCACGACCGGTCATTCCCTGACACTCCAACTATTAACCAGCGGTTATGAGGCGGAGGTTCTCACGTTCCTCGCAGAGCGTTCTCTTCATACTGTCTGCATGACAGGGCTGATCTTGGAAAACGGACTCCGTAGTCCCTCAAATCGTGGTGATTTCTATGCTTGCCTTGATGCAGCAGGCCAACTTGAAGGCGTCGCTTTAATCGGTCACGCGACACTCATCGAAGCCCGCTCGGACGCTGTCATCGAGGCCTTTGCGCGCCTTGCCCAAAACAACCCGCGCGCTCACCTCATCAGGGGCGAGCAGGAAATGATCGAACGCTTTTTGGGATACTACCAGCCAATTGGTTATCAGCCCCGGTTAATGTGCCGCGAGTTGTTATTTGAACAACGGTATTGTGCCCTGACGCCCGAGACGGTTAATAACTTGCGGCAGGCCACTCTTGACGATCTGGGACAAATCATGACCGTCAATGCCGAGATGATTTTTGAAGAAAGCGGTATCAATCCGCTCCAGACCGATCTGACTGGATTCAGCCGTCGCACTGCGCGCCGGATTGAACAGGGGCGTATCTGGGTGTGGATCGAGAACAAGCGTCTGATTTTCAAAACCGATGTCATGTCAGACACGCCCGAAGTTATTTACCTTGAAGGCGTCTTCGTCAATTCCGAGGAGCGGGGAAAAGGTTACGGGCTTCTCTGCTTCACACAACTCTGCCATCGCCTTTTGGAACGCGCCAAATCCATTTGCCTGCTCGTCAACGAGCATAACGAGGCTGGAATCAATCTCTACAAGAAGGCCGGTTACACATTGCAGGGATATTATGACACCGTCTATCTCCAAAGGGAGAAACCGCAAAAGGATAAAGACCTTTCGGGAATCGAGTAAGTGCGCCTATGGGTAAACTGAGATACGAACCATACAGGTGGATGATCGCCGGCATCGGCGGTCTGGCCTGCGTGTATTCCGTTTCTCGCTTACCTCTGGAACGCATTGACATGCGCTTTCTGCTACTGACAATCATGACCGTCATAGTCAGCTCGCGCATCTCCATTAAGATTCCACGCTTCGATACGAACGTCACCGTTTCCGATACCTTCATCTTTCTGGCGATCCTGCTCTATGGCGGTGAGGCGGGCATTCTGCTCGCCGCAGGTGAGGGGCTTTGTTCAGGTGTGCGGATCAGCAAGCAGAAGAAGCCCGTGACCATCCTCTTTAGCGGAGGAGTGATGGCTTTATCTACTTTCATCACAGTCTGGATCACACGCTTTGCCTTCGGACCAAACGATGATATTTATCGCCATACCCCTTCACTGCTCTTGATTGCGCTCTGCACGATGGCTCTGGCTCAATACATCAGCAATACGGGTCTGGTTGCTGTTGGCTTGGCCATCAAATCAGAGCAACCTGTATGGGCTACCTGGAACAAACACTATCTCTGGACTTCGATCACCTATATTGTCGGAGCTGCGGCTGCGGGAGCGACCGTGGTGTTTGTGAATAACATCGGCTTTTACGCGATGATGGTCACGATTCCGATCATCTCGATCATTTACTTCACCTATCACAAATTTCTGGAGGACATCAAAGCCGCATCCGCACAGGCCGAGCAAGCCGAGCGCGAGCGCGCCGAGCAGGCTGAGCGTCACATCGCCGAATTATCTCAACACATCGCCGAACAGGAGCGCATCAGCCTTGCCTTGCAGGAAAGCAAAGAGCATTTCCGTAATGCAGCTTTTCATGATGCCTTGACAGGACTGCCAAATCGGTCATTACTGGCCGACCATCTGAAGCTGGCCATCGAGCGTGGGAAACGACGCGAAGATCATCTTTTCGCAGTTCTTTTTTTAGACCTTGATCGTTTCAAAAATATCAACGACAGTCTCGGGCACACCATTGGCGATCAATTACTGGTCGCCATAGCGCGTCGTGTCGAGGGCTGCCTGCGCCCGATGGATACGGTGGCGCGATTAGGAGGCGATGAGTTTGCTATTCTGCTCGACGGTCTCGAAGACTTCAGCCATGCGATTCATGTCGCCGAGCGCGTGCAGGACGAGTTGATGATGCCCTTTAATCTTAAAGGGCATGAGGTTTTTACCACCGCGAGCATTGGAATCGCGCTCAGTACCACCGGCTACGATCAACCTGAAAACATCCTGCGCGACGCCGACATCGCGATGTATCGTGCCAAGGATAATGGTAAAGCCCGCTACGAATTGTTCGATACCGTAATGCACACGCGCGCTGTTGCTCTTCTCAAACTTGAGAACGATTTAAGACGCGCCATCGAGCGACAGGAGTTTCAAGTCTACTACCAGCCAATTGTTTCTCTCGAAACGGATCAGATCGCGGGCTTCGAGGCGCTCGTGCGCTGGATACATCCCGAACGCGGTCTCGTTTCTCCAGATGAATTCATCCCGCTCGCGGAAGAAACGGGCTTAATCATGGAGATTGGTCATTGGGTACTTCACGAATCCTGCCGCCAGATGCGTCAATGGCAGCTCTCTTTTCAACGACCGCTGATGCTGAGCGTGAATCTTTCAGGCAAGCAATTTATCCAGCCTAATTTGATCGGGCAGGTTAAGGATATTTTGAAGAAGACGAATTTTGATCCTCGACTGCTCAGGCTTGAGATTACAGAGAGCGTGGTGATGGAAAATGCTGAGGCCGCAGCCGCTATGCTGCACCAACTGCGCGATCTGGGCGCTCATCTGAGCATTGACGATTTCGGCACCGGCTATTCATCGCTCAGCTACCTGCACCGCTTCCCTGTCAGCACGCTTAAGATTGATCGTTCCTTCATTGGCCGCATGGGAGAGGGCGGTGAAAACTCCGAGATCGTCCGGACAATTATGACGCTGGCGAGCAATCTGGGTATGGAGGTTGTGGCCGAAGGAATCGAGACAGAAGAGCAACTCTCACAACTCAGGGCACTCAAATGCGAATATGGACAGGGTTATCTTTTCTCAAGACCGGTTGATGCCAATACAGCGGGTTTAATGATCATGGCAAAGCAGCCACAAGATATCACCCCGATTACAACAGATCGAGCTATTCTCAACGCAATTCCTGATACTCCTTACATCAACTAAAATAAGGGAAAGGAAGAGAGTCCAAAGACGAACGTCCAGAGTCAAACAGTGTTCGTGACCTTAGACGTTGGTCTTATACTGGTATTCCTTTTCACTTTTACCCTTTTCCTTCTTCAGCGTGGTGATCTTCATAGCTGTAAGCTGGCCCGCAGACGAGCAGGATTGTCATTGGCATTTGCCCTGTGTTTTCCAGAGTGTGCGTGTGGCCGCGCGAGATGAAAACAGCATCCCCGGATTTGACTGCCCGCACTTCGCTCCCGACAGTCATTCGTCCCGTTCCTTCCAGGATGTAATAAATCTCTTCCGTCTCAATGTGATGATGTCTCCCGACAGCCGCGCCAACGGGCAAGACCTCTTCGGCAAGGCTGCATCGTTCGATACTTGAAGTTGTTCGATCAATGAGCGGACGAATCTCCGAGCCGTGCGGCGTGTTGATGACGGCAGCGTCCTGGCGATTGACGACTATCATGTGGGCAAAAACCTCAACTGAATTAAATTGTCATTTCCTGTCTTCAATGATTCTGAAGGACATAGCGAAACCATCATTGCTCAGGTAGCAAGAGTCAGGTGCGCTATGCTATCTTTTCCTGCATCGCAGATGTGCCCGCGTAGCTCAGTGGATTAGAGTGTTCGCCTCCGAAGCGAAAGGCCGTAGGTTCGAGTCCTACCGCGGGTACTATAATTTTCAGGTCACTC
>JACCVS010000606.1 GCA_013698055.1 Acidobacteriota bacterium | reverse complement strand
GCGACTTTCGACCTCAAGTTTGAAGAGAACGGCGCGCTCACCTTCAACGAGCCGAAGCTCGTTGAAGAGACGCTGCCAACAATTCGGCGCGTCGTCGGCGATCAAAATCTTCTCTCCATCAAACCTTTTATGCCGGCGGAAGATTTCTCTTATTTCCAGAAAATCTCGCCGGGCTTCTACTACTTTCTCGGCGTTGGAAATCGCGCGCGTGGAATCACCTCATCGTGGCACACAGCAGATTTCGATATTGATGAAGAGAGTTTGGTGGTCGGCGTAAAAGTGATGTCAAATGTCCTGCTCGATTATTTAGACCGCCACGTGGGACGATAGACAACACCTCATCCGGTTACTCGGAGGAGAAAACTATGGAATCCCGAAACAAGTACACCTGTAACAAATGTGGGCATAAGTGGCGATCAAGTGATTACGGGGATGATGAGAATGGGTTCAAATACAAATACGGCTACAAGTGCCCGAAGTGCGAAGACGATAACATCTCACCGGAAGATGATGATTAAGGAGGATACTAATGTTGCGCGATGATTCTCAACATGGCGAAAGAATAGATGATCCGACTCCGGTTGTTGGCGCAGAGACAGATATTTCTCTGCTGGGGCGCGAGGGCGCGAAGCCGATGCATGAGCGCACTGCGGATGAAGACACAGACACAATCAACTGGAATCGCATCGCAGCGAGCAGCGGGTTTAAGGAACTGATCAAGACAAAGTTGAGATTCATCATCCCGGCCACCATTTTCTTCATCATCTACTTCTTCGCGCTGCCGTTGCTGGTCGGCTACGCACCGGAGTTGATGAACAGGAAAGTGCTCGGTTCGGTTAACGTCGCATACTTGTTCGCGCTGTCGCAATTTTTCATGGCATGGATCATCGCGCTCCTTTACGTCCGCGCGGCGAGCCGTCACGACAGGATGGCGCGTGAGGTTATTGACGAGAGCACAGAGACACGGGGAGGGGTATAAAAAGCGCATGTCAACTTCGCTCTTGATGTTCCTCGGCTTCGTCGCCGTCACGCTGGTGATTACTTACTGGGCTGCGCGCCGCTCGCAAGGAGCCAACGCTTATTTTGCCGCCAATCGCCAGATTACGGGCTGGCAAAACGGGCTGGCCGTCGCGGGCGACTACATGAGCGCCGCTTCGTTTCTTGGAATCGCGGGGCTGATTGCTTTCAACGGCTACGACGGCTTCATGTATTCGGTGGGCTTTCTCGTCGCCTATTTGACAGTGCTTTTAATCGTGGCCGAGCCTTTGAGAAACGCAGGCAAGTACACGATGGCGGACGTTCTGGCTTATCGTCTCAGCCCGCGGCCTGTGCGCTCAATGGCCGCTTTGAGCACTTTGACGGTCAGCACTTTTTACATGATCGCGCAGATGGTTGGGGCGGGCGCGCTCGTCAATCTTCTGCTTCCCGGCGTCGGCTACAGCACGGCTGTGGTCGGAGTCGGAATTTTAATGATCGTCTACGTCGTCTTCGGCGGGATGCTGGCAACGACGTGGGTGCAGATTATCAAGGCCATCCTGCTCATGTCGGGGACGCTTCTTCTCAGCATCCTTGTCCTCAACCATTTCGATTTCAGCTTCGGTAAATTCTTCGACGCCATCAGCCAAGTGACATATCACGACAAGACGGGCGCGGAAGTGACGAAGAACTTCCTACAGCCGGGACATTACTACTTCGGGGTGAACAAGCCTTACGGCGTGATTGATCTCATCTCGCTTTGCATGGCTCTGGTCTTCGGAACTGCCGGGCTACCGCATATCCTTGTTCGTTTTTACACAGTGCCAGACGCGCAGACGGCACGCAAGAGCGTCGTCTGGGCGATGTTTCTCATCGGCGCGTTCTACATTATGACGACGTTCTTAGGCTTCGGCGCGGCGACGATTGTCGGGCGAGACGCGATTGGGGCTAATAACAACATGAGCGCGCCGCTCCTGGCGAAATTTCTCGGCGGCGACATCTTCTTCGCGTTCATCTCGGCCATCGCGTTTGCGACTATCTTAGCCGTCGTCGCCGGACTGACGATTAGTGCTTCAACCTCTTTCGCGCACGACTTCTGGACAAACGTGATTCACAAAGGCACGGAGCGCAAGCCCGGTGAGGAAGTGCGCGTGGCGCGCGTCACGGCTTGTGTTGTCGGCATCATTAGTATTCTTCTGGCCATCTTGCTGGGGCAATCCATCAACGTCGCGTTTCTGGTCGGGCTGGCATTCGCTGTGGCTGCATCGGCGAATTTGCCTGTCATTGTGCTTTCGCTTTTCTGGAAACGTTTCAACACCAAGGGAGCGGTGATGGGGCTTGGCACAGGCTTAGCGGCTTCGATTATTCTGATCCTGATTAGCCCGAGCATCATGACAGTTGACCCGCCCGGTGTCGTGGGCGCAGCACGTCACTTGATTCAACGCCCGCCCATCTTCCCACTGGAGAATCCCGGCATCATCAGCATCCCGCTCGGCTTTCTAGGTGCTGTCATCGGAACTTTGCTGGGGCGCGAGCCTGAAGCCGAAGCCAAATTCGCGGAACTGACCGTTCGGGCAAACACGGGACTTGGGGCGGAGAAATAAGGGAAAAGGCAAAAGGTAAAAGGGAGGACGAGAGCCGCGCTCTTCGTCCTCCCTTTTGCTTTCTCTATTACCGTCTGCCGTCGTAGGAATATTGAACGCTGCCGCTGGAATAGTTGACTGAGAACTGGGACGGGCTGTGAGTACGACCATGGTCGTGACTTTGGACATCGGACTTTAGAGTTTGGACTCTCTTCTACTTCTTCACAAACAGCTCTTCCGCATTCCAGAGCGAATAAGGAAGAATCGTGCCGGGGCGGTAGTTACCGACGCGCGTGCTGGCGGCTGAGGTGATGTGGCGCGAAACAATCGGGATGATCGGCACTTGCTCCGCAAAGATAATCTGGATGTCGCGGAAGAGCGCCTTACGACGCGCCGCATCCAACTCGCGCGCCTGCTCATTGTCGAGTTGGTCTATCCGCGCTTCCCATTCGGTCGCGGGCTTCGGTTGTTTCGGCTGCCATTGGTGATTCCCGCTGCTGCTCTGCAAAAAGCTCGTGTAAGAGGATGGGTCGGGATCAGTGACACTCATGCCGAGCAAGACGGCGTCGTAATCGTAGCTCTGCGACCAGCGCGCCGTCAGCGCCTGAAATTCTATGGGCGCGGGCTGCATCTTGATGCCTAAGCGAGCGAGGTCTTCCTGAATCACCGCCGCCATATCTACGCGCGGCTGGTTCTCCACAGGAACGATCATCGTAAACTCGACGCGATTGCCTTTCGCATCCATCAACTCGGGCGCATCTGCTGAGCCGCGCTGTGTATAACCCGCCTCTTTCAGAAGCGCGCGAGCTTTTTCGAGATCATACTCGGTGCGTGGAATGTCACCCGCCACCCACGTTTTATTGCCCGGCGTGATGAAGCCGTAAAAGGGCGTTGCCAATCCCTGCAAATTAGTCGTGGCGATTGAATTGCGATCAATCGCGTGTGAGATAGCGCGTCGGAAACGAGCGTCCGCAAACCACGCGTGCTTGATGGGATCAACGATGGGCTTCCCGTTCTGCGTCCCTTCGTTCAAGTTGAACCAGATGTAATCCGAACCCAGACCGGGGCCGAGGTCGTAGCCGCGCACGCTGCCCTGAGATGAGCGCAAGCTCGCGTAATCGGTCGGGCGGATGCGGTCAATGATGTCGAGCGAGTTCTGCTGAAGGCGCGTGATGGCGTTGTTGGGGTCGCTGACGACTTCGATTGTGAGTGAGTCCAGATATGGAAGCTGGTTGCCTGCGCTGTCCTTCTTCCAGTAGTTCGGATTGCGCTTAAGCACCACGCGCTCGCCGGGCGTGACCGCTTCGACGATGAAAGGCCCGGCTGTGATTATTCTTTGCGCGTCGGATGTAATGCTCCACGCATCTTTGAGCGTACCTTTGTTGAAATCCTCTTCGAGCACGTGGCGCGGCAGCACTACGATGTTCGAGAGATAGCCTTCGGGCGCGGCGACCGTTTCGGGAAAGACCATGCGAAGGTGGCGTGAATCAACGACGCTCGTCTCAATCTGTTTGCCCCCGACCATCATCGTGTCGCGGTAGATTGGAGACTGTGTGCGCTCGTCGTAAAGGGCGCGCATCGTGAACAACAGATCGTCGGCAGTCAAAGCGTGCCCGTCGGAAAACTTGAGACCATCGCGCAGGGTAACTTCAAGAGTGCGCTTATCGTCAGCCCACTTCCAGGATTCGGCGAGGCCGGGAACGTGCTTCCGCTGATCCTGGTCAAACTCCACGAGCCGCCCACCCATCAGATAAAAGCCGATGATGATCGAAGATTCTTCTTTCGCCATCAGCCAGTTGAGCGTCTGCGGCGGCGAAGTCATCCTGTAAGTCAGAGA
>JACCVS010000585.1 GCA_013698055.1 Acidobacteriota bacterium | reverse complement strand
ACTTTATTAGTTGCTTGCCAGAGCAATGGCTCGTCGGCTGTCGGCCTGTTCCCTTATTGAGGGACATCTTGCGATTTGTCCGGCGGCACCGCCGATAAATAAAGACCACCTACCGACGAATCATCGTCGCCAGCATCGTTGCAATCAGCTTCGCCTCGTCGGCGACCCGACCGTAAACGTCGCACCTTGTCACCGTCAAGGTCTTTCCGGCTTTCAGGACTCTCGCCTCCGCCACGAACAACTCTCCCGCTGCCGGTCGCAAGAGGTTCACCTTGAACTCCACGCTCAGGACTTCAGAGCCGGTAGGCATCAGCGTGTAGGCTGCATACCCACACGCGCTGTCGGCCACCGTCGTCAATATGCCGGCATGAATGTAACCATTCTGCTGTGTTAAGTCCTTCCGATAAGGAAGCACGATGTCAACAGCGCCGGGTTCGACTCGCTTAAGGCTGGCACCGATCAACTGCATGACATGCTGACGCGCAAAATTCTCGCGAACCCGTCTCTCGAAAGCGGTCGGGTCTAATGAGTCGGGCGTGATTTCAAGGAAACTACTCAACAGCACCTTCTTTATTGATGGCTAATATTTCTGCCGGAGTCTTCTTACCTTTCAATGTTCTATCCAGATCGTTATCGAAACTAACAATCGCTAAATTATTCTGCTCTGCGGCAACATATTGATAAGCATCATCGAAGTCGAGATTATATTTATCCATAGCATCAACTAAACTTTGCGTCTCCTCTGGCTTAATAGAAATCAGACTTACCGCTCCATCAACGAAAACGTCCCGGACAAAATCGAGCAAGATGGATTTTCGTTGAAGACGAGTCAGGATTACGCAGATAGAGTGAAAGGCGAAGTCGGTAATGAATATTTGGTTTGATGGTGTTTGGTCGAGAAATTGACCGACCTCGTCGGATTTGGCTTGGCCGAGCAAGCGTTCCAGCCAGATGTTGGTATCCGCCAGATACATCAATCACCCCGCCAATCAAGCGCCTTTTTCTGAAGTTCGTTTGATGTGTATTCTTCGCGGTAATCACTCAATGCGCCTGCCCAATCCTGTCGCAGGTTTCCGGCAGGCTTACCCTTACGCTTCTCCAACAAAGACTCTATGAAAGCTCTGACTTCTGCCTGTGACTCAGGCGGCAGTTCCCTGACAAGCTCATCGAGTGGTTTGAATTGTATGCTCATAACTTTTACCAGCGCGAAACAATTTCAAATCACGGCAAGTTTACCGCCAACTCAGAGAATTTGCACGAAAGGATAAGGCAAGCGCCGAATACTGAAGTTGAGCCGCCGCCTCTTGTCGCCAGTCATAAATAGATGATAGATAACCTTCAGGGTTTTCCTGGCCTTTAGACCAGACTGTGAGGCTGATGGCTCTGCTGACTTTTAGAGATCGCGCCTGTGCTGAAACTGATACTCTCAAGATTGCTTCAGGGAATACTCGTGATGTTCGTCGTCTCGGTGGTGACGTTCGCGCTGCTCGCGGCTGCCGGGGGTGATGCGTTGACGACGCTCAGGAACGATCCGCTGGTGTCGGACAGATCGCTTGAAGAGCAGCAGCGCGTCTACGGATTAGATCAACCTGTAGTTGTTCGCTACGCGCGCTGGCTTGGGGGACTTGTGCGCGGAGAGATGGGCGAATCGTTCTCTTTCCGCGCGCCCGTGTGGACGATTCTGTGGCCGCGCCTGCTCAACACACTCTCGCTCTCAGCGGTTGCGCTTCTGCTGGCGTGGCTGATTGCGATTCCGCTCGGTTCAATGGCGGCACGACGCCCGCGTAGCTGGATAGACAGATTGTGCGGCGCGGTCGTCATGCTCGCATCTTCGACGCCGCGCATCGTTCTGGCGCTGGTCGCGCTGGCCTTGGCCGCGCGCACATCTTTGTTCAGCGTCGGCGCGGGTGCGGATAGTACGAGCCAGTCGCTGCTGAAAATCCTGCTGCCCGCGTTCGTGCTTTCAGTTCCGGTCATCGCGCTCTTTCTCGCACAGGTGCGTGACGGTTTGGGCGCGGCGCTTCGAGAAGAGTTTGTGCAGGTGGCACGTGCCAAAGGCTTATCAGAAAGAGTTGTGACACTGAGACACGCTCTGCGCGCCGCGCTCAATCCGCTGATTACAATTTTCGGCTACAGCATCGGCGGCCTTGTCAGCGGGTCTGTGATTGTCGAAACGGTGCTGGGCTGGCCGGGACTCGGATTGTTGAGCGTGCTGGCAGTGCGCAGCCGCGACGTGCCACTGCTGATGGGCGTCGTGCTGATAACTTCGATTGCCGTGTTAATCGGCAATCTGATCGCGGACATCCTGCTCAGGTTCAACGACCCGCGCCTTCGTGAAGATGCAG
>JACCVS010000330.1 GCA_013698055.1 Acidobacteriota bacterium | reverse complement strand
TCGCAGGCGTTGATAAAGAATTTGTCGGCGAGATCGTCCCTTCACCCGGCTACACAATCGGACTCCTCGAGCAGGAGCCGCGATTGGACGAAACAAAGACCGTGAGAGAAATCGTCGAACAGGGCGTGCAAAGTGTCGTTGACCTGCTCAAAGAGTACGATGAGATCAACGCGAAATTCTCCGAGTCGATGACAGACGATGAGATGGCGGACTTGCTCGAGCGTCAGGGCGCAGTGCAGGAAAAGCTCGACGCGGCGGATGCATGGGACTTGGACTCGCGTCTTGAGATGGCGATGGACGCTTTGCGCTGCCCGCCCGGCGATACTCCCATCAAGAATCTTTCCGGCGGAGAGCGACGCCGTGTTGCGCTCTGCCGACTGCTCCTGCAAAAACCGGACATCCTGCTGCTCGACGAGCCGACGAATCATCTGGACGCCGAATCGGTCGCGTGGCTTGAACAGCACTTGCAGAAGTATGCGGGAACCATCATCGCCGTCACACACGACCGTTACTTTCTGGACAACGTCGCGGGCTGGATTCTTGAGCTTGATCGCGGCGAGGGCATCCCCTGGAAAGGTAACTACTCTTCGTGGCTCGAACAGAAGCAGGAGCGCCTGCGGCGTGAAGAGAAGTCTGAATCAGAAAGGCAGAAGACCTTGCAACGCGAGTTGGAATGGATTCGCATGTCGCCAAAGGGGCGTCAGGCGAAGGGCAAAGCGCGCATCAATTCTTACGAAGCCCTGCTCAGTCAGGAGAGCGAGAAGGGTCGGCAGGATTTGGAGATTTACATTCCACCGGGGCCGCGTCTCGGGCAAAAGGTGATTGAAGCCGAGCAGGTGAGCAAAGCCTATGGTGATAACCTGCTCGTCGAAGACATGACGTTTCGGCTTCCTCCGGGCGGAATCGTCGGCATCATCGGGCCGAACGGCGCGGGCAAGACGACGCTCTTCAGGATGATCACCGAGCAGGAGCAGCCCGACAGTGGAGCTATCGCGATTGGAGAGACGGTCAAGCTGGCTTACGTTGACCAGAGCCGCGAGCTTGATTCGGATAAGACAATCTGGGAGGAGATTTCCGGCGGTCAGGATGTGGTCATGCTGGGAAACCGCGAAGTCAACTCGCGCGCTTACGTTGCGCGGTTCAACTTTTCAGGCGCAGATCAGCAGAAAAGGGTTGGAGAGCTTTCGGGCGGGATGCGAAACCGGGTTCACTTAGCGAAGGTGCTCAAGGAAGGGGCAAATGTCCTCTTGCTCGATGAGCCGACCAACGACCTCGATGTCAATACGATGCGTGCGCTCGAAGAGGCGCTGGAAAACTTCGCTGGATGCGCCGTTGTCATCAGCCATGATCGCTGGTTTCTCGACCGCATCGCCACTCACATCCTTGCTTTCGAGGGCGACAGCCGCGTCGTCTGGTTCGAAGGGAATTACTCGGATTACGAAGCCGATAGAAAGGCCCGTCTCGGAGCGGCAGCCGACCAGCCGCACCGCATCAAGTATCGCCACCTGACACGAAGTTAGTTTTCTTGGAGGGCGTGTGCGGCGCGCCCTTGCTCTGCTATCTGAGAGATTGGTTGTGGGTCTTGCTCTTCCTTCACTTCGCTGGTAGGCAATTCAATGATGAACGTCGAGCCTTCGCCGAGAGTTGATTCAACGCTCACTTCACCATTGTGCGCGAGCGCGAGGTGCTTGACGATTGCTAGTCCCAATCCTGTGCCACCCATCTCTCGCGAGCGGGCGCGGTCAACTCTGTAGAATCTCTCGAAGATGCGCTTGCTGTGCTCAGGCGAGATGC
This sequence comes from Acidobacteriota bacterium, assembly GCA_013698055.1. Taxonomy (GTDB): domain Bacteria; phylum Acidobacteriota; class Blastocatellia; order Pyrinomonadales; family Pyrinomonadaceae; genus QHXM01. The sequence continues at coordinate 1,559 of JACCVS010000330.1, read as the reverse complement.
CGTCGCCCGTGTCTGTGACGATGATTCGATCACGCGCGCGCCGCTCGTGCCTGATTCGCACCGATCCATTTTCGCGGTTGAACTTGATGGCATTGTGGACGAGGTTCGTGACCATCTGTTCGAGACGATGACCGTCTGCGAAAACGACTACATTGGAAGGCACTTCGTTGCTCAGCTTCACACGGCGCTCGTCGGCATGTGAGGCGAGCGCGGTTAAAACGTCATTGACCAGCGAGTGAAGACGCACTGGTTCGGCTTCGACCCTGACCATCCCGGCCTCGATGGCGGAAAGCTCAAGAATGTCATCAATCAAGTTGTGCATCCGCTCCGCGTTCTTGCGGATGATGGAAAGAAAGCGGCGATTGCTCGCCTGATCGTCCATCGCACCGTCTTCCAGAGTCTCGACAAAAGCCATGATAGCCGTGAGCGGCGTCCGTAATTCATGCGAAACGTTTGAGAGAAACTCCTGTCTCACTCGCTCCAATCTTTCAAGGCGCGTAATGTTGAAGAAGACGCCCATCGCTCCGCGAGAGTTTCCATCATCGAGATGCAGGGGGACGGTGCGAAGATCAAAAATCGGCCCGCCGAGACCATTCATCTCGACTTTCGTTTCGGCCTGTTCGTTGTGATCGAGCGCGGCGGTAAACGCTGAATGAATCGAAGGGTTGCGTGTCAGATCGCTCAGGCGATGTGTTTCCATCGTGCCTTCGATGTTGCTGAACATCCCGCGCGCCGCGCGATTCGATGCGACGATACGCAACTCATCATCAACGACCAGCATCCCCTCGCGCATCCCGTTCATCATCGCTTCGAGCAGGGCGCTCGCGCGAGCATCAATTGCTGCGGCCTCATTCTTTCGCTCAAGCGAGCGCGATGGCATCGTCTTGTCCGGTAAGGTGATGCCATCTTTCTCTGCTTTAACTGAAAAGAGTTTCCCTATGCTCGCGCCTGCCACGAGCGAGAAAAAGATTACCAGTCCCATGCGCAGATTCCACACAGAACTGGCGACGATGCCCGCCGCAATCGCGCTCAACAGAAAAATCAGAATCTTAAAACGGAAAGACATAAAAACAGTGACGAGTGGCAAGCAACAAGTGACGAGCAAGAACAAGCATTTAACTTGTCACTTGTCACTCTTCACTTGCCACTGCTTTTTGTGTGCAGCCGACGAAGCGATAACCGACGCCGACGACTGTTTCGATGCAGGTGCCGCACAAGCCCAGCTTCTGCCTGAGACGGCGGATGTGCACGTCGAGCGTGCGGGTGTCGCCGTAATACTGATGACCCCACACATCGTCGAGGAGACGCTGGCGGGTGGCGACGCGTCCCGCGCTCTTCGCGAGCGTTGAAAGCAGGGCGAACTCCTTGCGCGTGAGCTTAACGCCCGTCCCGTCGCACGTCACGTGCATGTCCGCGAAGTCAATCGTCAAACGTCCATCTTCATAATGCGCGGTTGAGGATTCATCAACGCGCCGCAGCACGGCACGCACACGCGCCATTAGCTCGCGGACGGAAAAAGGCTTCGTGATGTAATCGTCAGCGCCGAGATCGAATCCGGC
>JACCVS010000329.1 GCA_013698055.1 Acidobacteriota bacterium | reverse complement strand
TGAGGTGTAAGTACCGTTGCCAATGACCAGAGCGGTGCGCTTGCCGTCGCCCTGGCTCGCGGTTTGTGAAAGCTGGAGGTCTCTTCCCTGTTGAGCGACAACGGAAGAACTGAATAAGAGTGCAAAGATTGTTGTTAAGGCTACGGTTCGCAGGGCGAGGAAGGATTTGTTCATTAGTCACCTGTCAAATGGAAAGGTCGAAAAGAATGCCGGAGAATTGCACTCCGAAAGTTGTGCGACGAGACAGAGCAGAACGGTCGTCGGAGAAAGGTCAATGCTGGACATGGCAACGAGTGTGACCGGAAACAGTCGGTTGAGCAATTAGGTCAGAACTGCCTGCGGTAGCGGGCGGGTGATCGCGACCGCTGTGACCCGCCCGCTACCGCAGGCGGTTCTGACATGGTCGCAGAAGCTAATAACTCTCGCCTCTCGCCTTTTACTTTTCCCTTAATTTCATGTTTACTCTCCCGCAATGAAACGCCTCTCGCACATGGACGAACAGGGTCGCGTGAAGATGGTTGACACATCCGCGAAAATCGTCACATCGCGCCGTGCCGTAGCAAGCGCCCGCGTCCTGATGTCGCCGGAGACAATCGCTGCTGTTCGCGAGCATCGCACGCCGAAGGGTGATCCGCTGGAGACAGCCAGACTCGCCGGAATCATGGCCGCCAAACGCACAGCCGACTTAATTCCGCTGTGCCATCCGCTCGCGCTCACGCACATTGATGTCCACATTGAAATTCAGGACACGGGCGTCCTCATCGAAGCCGAGGCCGCTACACAAGCGCAGACCGGAGTTGAAATGGAAGCCCTCACCGCCGCAACAGTCGCCGCGCTCACCGTCTATGACATGTGCAAGGCTGTGGACAAGGCCATGACGATCACGGATGTTCGCCTCGAAGAGAAGACGGGAGGAAAGTCAGGCGACTACAGGCGGACGGAACAAAGCGGCGCAGGATCGCGTTAATATCAATCGAAGACGAGAGGGCGTTGTTTCCTGTGTCCTCTTCGTCGTACAATGTGGGAAGCAGATTGATTCGATTAATTGAAAGTTTTTCTGAGCGGAGTTTTCAAGATGAGAATGCCAAACATATCCGCAGATGCGCGCCCGCAGGTTCGCACGCTGCTCACCGCCGCCGCGATTACCATCGCGCTCTGGTATATCCCTTTTCTCTCTGTCCTAAGCTACCCGTTTAACCTCTTCGTCACATTCATCCACGAAGGCGGTCATGCTCTGGCTGCCCTTTTGACGGGCAACTCCGTCGCCAGTCTCAGCGTGGCGACTGATGGGAGCGGCCTGACCTATACGACGACGGGCGGCATCTTCTCTCAGATTTTTGTCTCAAGCGCAGGATACCTCGGTGCGATGGCCTACGGCGCGCTGCTCCTTTTCCTGATTCGCCGCGCAGTCGCCGCCCGTTACGTTTTAATCGGTACAGGCGCATTCATTCTCGCACTGACGCTCGTGTTCGGGTTGAGCAGCCTGTTCACGATTATCGCGGGAATCGGCATCGCTGCCGGACTCGTCGCGATAGCCGTCTATGCTCCCGCGCGCGTTGCGACTTTCTTCATCAGCTTTCTAGCCGTGCAGTCGGTCTTGAATGCCCTGCTTGATTTGAAGACACTCTTCTTTTATTCGTTCGTGCCCGGCTCGCACTCGGATGCGGGAAACATGGCGCGTGCGACGGGCATCCCGGCGATTTTCTGGTCGGTAGTGTGGATCGCCCTTGCATTCGTAATTCTGTCGCTGGCAATGCGTGCCTACTCCAACAGTTGCGAGCGCAAAGCCAATCAGCAGGACTTGCCTTTTGAAGAACCGCTGGGAGTTTAGGACTAAACTTGAGCGCCAATGTTGAGAGGCCGCCCGGCGATATAGCTGCTCTTGAAGCTACGCCCGGCGGCCTTGATATTTCCGAGTGCCCGGAGAATGTTTTGACGCTCGGCTCTTTGCCCGTCGGCGCGCGCATCATCCTGCGCTGCCGGAAAGACTGGCGCGATGCGACTGTCTCCACCGTCTCGCTTGAAGCGATTACGCTGTCGGTTGGCTCCGCATCAGGCCATACCTACCGCGTACGTCGCC
>JACCVS010000530.1 GCA_013698055.1 Acidobacteriota bacterium | reverse complement strand
AATCTCTGGCCGTGATGTTTCTTTCTCTCGACCGCTTCAAAAAATTCAACGATACGCTTGGCCATTTGATCGGCGATCAACTGCTCCACAGCGTTGCCGAGCGGTTAACCTTAAACATGCCTGAAGGCAACAGGGTGGCGCGTTTCGGGAGCGATGAGTTCGCTTTCCTGCTCAATGGGATTGGTGATGCGGATGACGCGTCACGCAGGGCGGGCGAATTTCAACGCATCCTCGACGCACCTTTCAACGTGGATGGACACGAGCTTTACGTCACTTCCAGCATTGGCATCGGTCTTTACCCGAACGATGCCGCAGACGCGCAAGGGTTGTTGAAAAACGCGGGGGCGGCGCTCTATCGCGCCAAGCAACTCGGCGGCAACAGCTTTCAGTTTTACACGGCTGACATGAACGAGCGGGCGCTTCACCGTCTCGCGCTCGAGAATCAATTGCGCTGGGCCTTGGAGCGTAATGAATTCAGAGTTTACTACCAGCCACAGGTCAGTATAGAGACGGGGCAGATTACGGGGATGGAAGCGCTCGTGCGCTGGCAACACCCTGAGCTGGGTTTAGTTTCTCCGGCGGAATTTATTCCTCTGGCTGAAGACACAGGATTGATTATGCCCCTCGGCGAATGGGTCTTGCGGACGGCCTGCGCGCAAGCCAGAGCCTGGCAGAATTGCGGCTTCAAAAATCTTCACGTCGCCGTCAATCTCAGCCCGCGCCAGTTTCAGCAGCCCGATCTCGTGTTAATGGTCGAGAGTATTCTCAAGGAGACCGGGCTTGACGCTGCCGGTCTTGAGCTGGAAGTGACGGAAAGCTCCGTGATGAAAAACGCGGAGGCCGCCATCGGCACGATGCGCGAATTGAAAGCGATGGGGATCAAGATTTCGATAGACGATTTCGGCTCCGGCTATTCATCACTGAGCTACCTGAAAATCCTTCCGATTGACATCCTCAAGATTGACCAGTCGTTTGTCCGCGACATGACGACCGACCCGAAAGACGCGGCGATTGCGATGGCGATTATCCAACTCGCGCATAGCTTGCAATTGAAGGTGATAGCTGAAGGCGTCGAAACCGAAGATCAACTGCGTTTCCTGCGCCTGCTTCGCTGCGACGAGATTCAGGGCTATCTTTTCTGCAAGCCGCTCCCGGTCGAAGCCTTTGAGCAACTCCTCTTTGAAGGGCGAAGCCTGGCCACGATGAAAGCCGACGGCATCTCCCTCTTTTCACAACCGGCAAAAGCGAGTTGAAAAGAGCATCCAACGTTTGATGGGCACGAACTTTCAAACGATGAAGCGAGGAACTCCCATTCTCTTTGCGCCATTGGCGCTTTTTGTTCTCATTCTTGTTTCCGTCCTTTACTTCAGCACCCGTCAAACGCCGGGCAAGTCTCAACATAGCCGCTCGGAATTCCCGCCCGTTAAAGAATCAAAATCAATTAACAAATTCACTGATGCGGATTTCGCCGCCCACGTCGAGCAGCTTAAAAAAAAGCTGCCGGGCAGGGGATTTACAATCATCGTTCAGCCTCCCTTCGTCGTCATCGGCGACGGCACGCCCGCAGCCGTCAAGTCTCAGGCCGAAACCGTCAGGTGGGCGGTGGACAAACTCAAGCAGGACTATTTCGAGAACGACCCGCGAGAGATTCTGAACATCTGGCTCTTTAAGAATGAAGCATCTTACCGAAAGCACGCCCGCGCGCTTTTCGGTGATGAACCCGACACGCCCTACGGCTACTATTCAAGCGCGCACAAGGCGCTCGTCATGAATATTGAAACCGGCGGCGGCACACTCGTGCATGAGATCGTCCATCCTTTCGTCGAGGCCAATTTCCCCAACTGCCCCGCGTGGTTCAACGAAGGCTTGGGATCATTGTATGAGCAGAGCGGCGAAGCTGAAGGGCACATCTACGGCTACACCAACTGGCGTCTGCCGGGATTGCAAGAAGCCATCCGGCGGAACATTGTTCCCTCATTCAAAACGCTGATGGCGACTGGGACACGCGCTTTCTACGATGAGGACAAGGGGAGTAATTACGCCCAGGCGCGTTACCTTTGTTACTATCTTCAGGAGAGAAGCCTACTTATCAAGTTCTACAAAGAGTTCCGTGCGAATCATAAAAATGACCCAACCGGCTACCAGACTCTTCAGTCAGTTTTGAACGAGACGGACATGAGTGCTTTCCAGAAGAAGTGGGAAAAGTTCGTGCTGGGCTTAAGTGAAGAGTTCAAGCTGCTCGCCCCGGCGTGAGCAAATCTTCAGTCAAAACAAATTGTGGGGGCAGAGGACTTGTCCTCTTTTGCTACTGTGTTGCGGCGTCGTCATGTGCGGCGCGAACATCGCTTTGCCTCTTTGAGGAGCGAAAAGGAGCGAAAGCGGGTTCCTCGTGACATACGGTGTAGGTAATTCATAGGCCGGCACGATTAGTATTAGGGGTTGAATCCTAGCTGCATCAGGAAGGCGGAGCCATCGGCGGCCCTCCGGGAACGCCCACGAAGCGATAGCTGCCACTAGTACACCCGCATTCGGCCTCGCGTTTGTAGCGGCTTATATAAGTATAGCAAGCTGCATGATTTTCTGACGATACGCAGTTCAAAGTTCCCGTTTGCCGCCGCACATTACTGACAATTTTTATGACGGCAACAGAACTGCGGCTCACTTGCACAAACTCATAACCTTTTGCCGCGTAAGCCCGGTCGTCCCTTATACCTGCGCCTTCTACATCCTGCGCATTCACGCCACTGCCAGAGTCACTGGCCTCACGCATCTCTATGCGAGCTGCAGACGAACCGAAGGCCAGCGTCAGCACGACGGCTAACAACAAAATGTGTTTCATCGTTGTACCTCTTTCACCCAAATTGACGCAGAGTTGCAAAGTCGTTTCCGGCGCGCGGCGCAACGACACGCCGGACTTTCCTTTTGCTTTATATAGGTCGCAACTACTGGCCGAAGCGTTGCCGGTACTCGGCGGAGTTCACGAAGCCATTAGTGAGGCTGCGATAATCGCC
>JACCVS010000522.1 GCA_013698055.1 Acidobacteriota bacterium | reverse complement strand
AGCTATGGGAGATGTTATCATCTGTGACTGAGCACGGCTTTTGTAGGTAACTACACCTAACCTTAAGGAGGTAAATGATGCCAGCAAAAAAAGAATCTTCGACAAGTGGTAAAAAAGGAATAAGCGCTCCTTCTAACAAGTATGTGCAAGAGAAAATGAAGAGTGGTAATCCGACGCCAGCGGCGGAGATGTCCAAGCGCGCAAGTCAGAAAGAAAAAACCACAAAGAAGGGTGGTAAGTGATCCCTGATTTTCGCTTAACACGCAGAAGAATGTTTCAATGCTGAGAGGCCGATGTTGATAGGACATTGGCCTCTCGCTTTCTCCCTTCAACAGCACCCTGACGCCCGAATCCCGCAGAACGAAAAATATTAAATCCACATCAGAGAAAGCATCTTGAAAGAATCCTATTCGAGGCGTCAGACTCAATTGGTTGTTCGGCTTCGCCAGAGTTAGATGAGTTCTTTAACGTATTTCATCATGTCCTCCCCGTAACCAAGCCGTTTGTACACTTCTCGCGCCTGAAGATTCTGAGCGAACACACTCAACGTCAGCCAACGGTATCCTTGAGAGCGCGCCCACTCCTCACCTTTCTCGATCAACCCACGTCCGATGCCGCGTCCTTCGCCTTCAGGTGCAACAATAACGTCTGTGATATGACCATGCGCCTCGCGGTTGTAGTAATCATCTCCGGTTTGTAGATGAATGAAGCCTAATGCCACGCCTTTTTCGTCTTCCGCAATAAAGATGGCCGTTCCCGCTGGTTGTTTAAGGAGTCTATCGCTCAATAGTTGGGTATCGGTAGCAGTCATCTGGGCGACATCGCGCCAGGACGGTGGGCCGAATTCCGTGAGGCGAGGCACTAATGAAATGATAAATTCCTTGTCACCGATAGTCGCAAGTCGGATTTCGATGTTTGAATTTCTGTTCATAATTCTCTGTTTATGTGCTCGTCCGAAATATAGCTCAGCCACCCAACGCTCGAATCTAGCCTGTGCCGAGCATGAAGCGCTCAACCTGTATCTGTAAAGATGATGATGAAAGCCATGCTATCGAGGCGTCGGGTTGAATGAGTTGTTGGGCGGCGCGTTGAATTGCAAATTTCAATGTGACATTCAATCCCTTCATCAATGTAATCTGCTGCTTGCATATTATTACTCACTCTCGAATATCTTAATGGTCAATTCTCCGCCGCTGTGATCATTTGGCAGCAAGATAGATTTCTCAATTAACGCCCGGAAGATTTGTTTGTCGTTTGGAATAATAGCTGCAAGAGAACGAACATTTTTCGGGCCTCCGGCTCTGCCTTGTAAGGCGTCAAAAATATCTTTCAAGCGGTTATCAATATCGTGGAAGCACAATGCAGATTCGGAGAGATACAGCCGAACAATGACTTCTACCTTATCAGTTTCGTGAAAGATTACTTTCAGTTCATTAGCCGTGTCTATGACTCTTTGATGAATCTGACGCCGTCACTCATTGCGGGGATAACAGTAGGGTGGTAGAGCAACTGTAAAATTAGATTGTGAAGCCATGTTTCACCTTTGTAAATCGAAAGACGCCCAACGCTCGAATTAACCGGGGGGCGCACAACGCCGATACGGCCAAGTTGACGATGAAAGGCAAGCCAACTCGCGCTCCGGTTGAATGAGTTGTTAGGTTTCCGGTGATTAGAAAGAGCTACGGTAGCATTAAATGTGATTTTGTTTTATCTAAGCCAAATGTATGAATCGCTACCGAATGCTTCCTCAATAAACCTTCAATTGTCTTTACGGGTCAATTACCGACACGCAACCAGATAAACTTAGGTGGGCTGCCATACAACAAGCTCCGTTGTTGAAAATCCGAATCTTTTGAGACGATTGTAAAATCATGCAACTTGGCATAATCCCAAATCACTGAATCGTCAGCATCCCTTAGACCGATTTCTCTAATATGGATGCTGTCGGCATAAATATCTGCCAGCCTGCGAACCAAGCGCGGCGAAATATTTTGGTCAAACAGCAGTTTCATATTGAGGCAACGTAGCCAACTTACGCTCGCGATCTGCGGCAAACGCTAAACACGCCTGAATATCTTCTGCTGTAAGATCGGGGAAATCCGCCAAGATTTCTTCTTCGGTCATTCCGCCAGCGAGATATTCTAAAACATCCGTGACCGTCATTCGCGTTCCACGAATGCATGGTTTCCCGCTACGCTTGCCCGGCTCAATAGTGATGATGTCTCGATAGTCCATAGCTGAATGATAGCAGAAAGCTTTTATCTTTCAAGATTGAGCGGCGAGGAAACCTAACGCCCGGCATCACCCGCCGCGCAGACAACGCCGATAAAGCCAAGTTTCGCGGATGAAAGCTGCGCTATTCGCGGTCGGGTGCATGTCGTTGTTAGATGGCGCGGTGGCTAAACTCTACTTTCGGGCAAACCGCACTCGCGTATCTGTGACCACGACAAATTGGTCTGCTAACCTGTCTGCATAGCCTTCAAGCAACCGCCGAAGGACTTCAACCTTATTGGCGGCGCGCTCATCTTCAAGCCGCATGAAAATGATGCCCCTGTGGGGGCGGCGCTCCCGATAGACTTTCTCACCGAAATCTTTATCGTTCGTAATCAGAATCCAATGCTCATCATATGCTTTCTGAATAACTTCATCGTCTTCTATGCCACGAGCTTCATCAAAGACAGAAAAGATTTCATGCCCCTGACTATGCAACCATGCGGCCACCTTTGGCCCCGTGCATTCATCCACAAGGAAGCGCATTTACGCGGTCTCCACTGTCAGCGGCATAAAATCCGTATCCCCCAGCGACTTTGTGGCAAATAGAAAACAAGCCTGAATATCTTCAGGTTTTAGCCCCTGATACTCCTCTAAAATCTCTCCGGTCGTTGCCCCGTGTGCAAGCAGATTGAGGATATACTCCACACTCAGGCGAGTGCCTTTAATAATAGGCTTTCCGGTCATTACTTTAGGATTAAGTATAATTCGTTCGAGTAACTCTTGATCTTTCATCTTTCACCCCTCCCGCCTAATTCTCGCATAGACGCATTTATACGCGAAGCTATCTAACGCTCGGCATCACCCGCCACGCACACAACGTGATTACGGACAAGTTAACGATGAGAGCCGCGCTATTCGCGGTCGGGTGCATGCCGTTGTTATGCGTCGCCCGTCTCATAGCTCAATCCAATATTGCGATATTTGCTTTCCCGTTCTATTAGAGATCGCTTGTCCCTGCATCTCGCCGCCATTCTTCTCTATCACCTTCGCTGACCCTCCATTATCCGTGTCGCAGGTGATAAACACTCGCGTCAATCCTATATCCCTTGCTCTCTCTAGCGTTAACTTTAGGGTCAGCGTGCCGTAGCCTTTCCGCCTCTCTGAAGGTCGGATGTCGTAGCCAATGTGTCCGCCCTCATGTTCTAGCTCGGTTGTCAGGTGATGACGAAGGCTGCTGCGACCAATGATTCGACTGCTGCCCGAAATAAGCCAGAAGGTGCTAGACGGGACATGCCCCAAGGGGAGATCTACGCCCTTTGCATACTTCATCAGACTACGGAAATAAGCTGTGAAATCTTCGATCGCAAGCTTGTAGCGATCATCACCTGTGGCCTGATACTCCTCAGCCATTGCGAGAAGTTCGGCAGTTAACTCTTCGGTCGGCTCGATTAAGGTGGCTCCCTGAGTGCTCATACTGAACTTTCAACCAGACGCATAACGCTCCGCTTCACCCGCCGCGCACGCAACGCATCAGGCACGGCGTCTCGCGGATGAGAGCCGCGCTATTCGCGGTCGGGTGCATGCCGTTGTTATGTCGCGGCTCGGAGTGGTGATCACCCTCGCCCGGCATTCGATAACTTTCTCGCCACTGCGTAAAGCAATAGCCCGATCAGCGCCCAAATTATCAGCGATAGCATGAGCGGGGCTACACGCGAGAACAATGGACGGAGTTGCCAGTAGGAGGCGTTCTCACCCGTGGACAACATGACCACTGCCCCCACCGCCCCCGCGGCACCGCCGGCGATTGCCGCAGGGCACGCCCCGACGCCAGCGAGGCTTATGTACAGCCCCAAGATG
>JACCVS010000520.1 GCA_013698055.1 Acidobacteriota bacterium | reverse complement strand
GAGAGCATGAGTTTCATGTTTGACGGCCAAACATGAAATGAGTGTGGAAAGTTTAGATGTCCTTGAAGCCATGTGATGCGAGCGCAAGCATCATCTGAGATAAGGTGTGAAGACCCACTTGTCGTGACGCGCAATACCGTAGTAGTTAATGATGGAGTTACGGCGACTGCGACTGGCAACCCCGATGAACGGGCCTGACGTGTTTGCCGAATCATCTTCGCCGCCGGGAGCAGACTCGGCAGTTCCTGTATCAAGGATGTTGGTGAGTGGCGGGAGGTCTCCTCCGACGAAACCCGTAAATACTTTGTCGCTCGTCAGCACTTGCCTTCCGGCATAAGCTATCACGGCTCGCTGAAATTCAAGGAGGGCTTGATCGGTTCTTTTGATTAATTTCCACTCGCCGCTGGTGGAGAGCGGATCATGCGCTGCGACGGGACGCAGGATCTGAACTTTCTTCGAGCCGACCGGAACGCCTTCAAGCAATTGCTCCATTGATGTCGGCGGCCTTCCTGTTTTGCGCGTGTACTGCCGAATCGCTTCCGCCACCTCTTCGCCGCGCCAGATGGCTTCCTCTTCAAGCGAACGCTGCGCCTGCAACTGGGCGTTGGGAACGGCGGCGACGAGAAGCAGCGCCATGATCGACATCAAAGCCAGCAGCGCGACGAGCGCGTATCCCTGCTCACCACGCCGACTTCCCGCTTGTGGCGAGCGAGGCGAAGTATTCTTAGCACACGGCGCGCTCAAATGTTCCGCGTCTCTATTAAGGCTCGGTTTCTTCATTGTCTGACGGAGGTGGTGGTTGATAACGCGGCTGGCCGCCCAAGCCCGGACTGGAGCTATCGCCGACGAGCGCGAGCTTGTGCTTGATATTCAGGCTCGTGTCCGTCAGCGTCACTTCCTGCACGGAGATACTGGTGACGCGGAAACGCCCACCGAGCACGTCGCCGCGCTGCACATTCAGAAGGTCTTTGCCGTTTTTCTCCTTCATCATGGCCGTATCGTTTGAGCCAGACCGTGTCAGAACCCCGGTGAAAATGTAGTTCGGCACGGGCGCGGGCATGACATTGAGCGTCGCCGTGTTAGAGAACAACTGCCCATCGCGCGATTGCACTTTCACTTCGCGCCCGCCCTCAAAGGAGATTAGCTGCGCGGGCACTTTAGCGGAAAGCTGTTGCGCACTGACGAAGCGCGTCGGGAGTTCAGCGCCGCCGATGAAGATGCGCGTCTCGGGCGTGAACTTATCGCCCGTCACATCGAACGTGAAATCACCCGTATGCGCATAGACGTTTACCGGCGAGATGGAAGCAACAACCACGTTGGGCGGCACAGGCGTCGGAGTTGGAGTCATTACTGGGACGGCGCTAGATGGGGCTTTCGGCGGAGGAGGTACATAGAAAGCAAAGATGTTTCGCCCCGCTTCCGGCACAGCGGGAAGTGATATATCAGAAATAAGTACGGTCGGGATAAACTCAGCCGAACGCAACTGCTCTGGAGTCTGCGCTATTATCCTGCTGCCGGGGGTCGGCGAAGCCTTTGTCGCTTTAACAGGACTTGGCTTTGATGATGATGAGCCGAGAATCATGTACGCCAGTGAGATGAGCGCGACTGCGCCGAGCACGATGGCTGCAATCGTCTTCTTGCGCTCCGATGGGGTTTTGCCTTCAAGTAATGCCATGAGATTTTGAACCTATTCTTCACCGAGTCTCAACCGCTGGTTGTTCCGGAACTTCGCCGCTCGCCTCGCGCCGGAAGTAAGCGGCCAGATCAAGGCGCAGGCTGACGAGCGTGGAGCGTCCTCCCGGAGTCGCGCCGCTCATGCCTGCGTCTGTGTCGCTCGCCCTTTCCAGCTCAACCGCATTAACAATGATGAATTGATTGCTCGCTTCGATGTCTCGCACGAAGTGGCGCAAGTTCGCATATTGTCCCTCGACCGTAACGGTGACGCCGATGCCCGGATAGAGGCTTTGCCATCTGCTATTGACGGTTCTGGATGAAGCCGTTTGCGACCCGCTTGTCCCCTTAGCTTCAAGATAGTTGTAGACCGGGCCGGAAGTGTTGCGCAGCTTGTTGCTGCGAATCAGTTGGATCAGTACGTTGTAGAGAGTGATGCGGCCTTCATTGCTCCCGATCAACTTATCATTCTCAAATTTTTCCAGGCTCTCGCTGATCTTGGTAATGCTGTCCTGCGCACTCCCCTTCACATCAATATCTTTCTGCAAAGCGCTGAGTTCCCGCTGCAATTTGTTGCGCTCAAATTGCGCCGCCGCCAGACGAGATTCCGCAGGGCTGTAGAAGTAGATATAAGTGAAGATGACCGCGAGCAGCATGACGGCGCTGCCCGCCAAGCCCGCGACTTCGGCGACGCCGAGAATGCTGCGCTGGCGCGACTGGCGCAGCTTATCAACGCGGACGCGAAGCTGCTGGCGGCGCGCCGGGATAGTTTTTTCTGTCGCCTGTTCGTCGCTCAACGCATCTCTCCGTCTATTGTTTGAGCAATATTCGCTGAGGCAACATTGCTACCTGACGCGCTCACCGGCACGCTCCCGCGTGGTTGATAGAAAACGCGCAGCGTTGAAATCGTGTTGGAAGCATTCCCCTCTTTTTCCAGACTCTGTTCAATCAATTCCGCACGAAAGATTCCTGCGCGATCCATCTCCATAATCATCGTGGTGGCGTCCGCCGGATTCTTACTTGAGATGACTAGTTCAAGGTCTGCGACCATTCGGTCGCCGCGCACGCCCACATCGCGGACGCCGATGCGCTTGACGCGAACGCTGCCGGGCAAAGCTCCTTCAAGGTCTGCGAACAAGCGCGCCCAGGAAAACCGCTTGCGCTCGACGAGCGACTGCGCCGCCTGCAAAGTTTGCTGCTGCTCCGGCGTCAGCGCTTTCTTGATCTCATCCGCACGCCCTTTGAGCGCGCTGATCTGCTGGCGTTGAACGGCAATTTCCCGCTCGACCTCAGCGGCACGCGTGTTCGTCTGATTGCTTTTGCTGAGAAGAAAAACAAGCGCCAGCAAAGACGCGACCGTGATGACGCCCGCGATTGTCCACGGCAATGCGCGATTGCGAAAAGGCTGGCTGGCAAGATTGAGGTTGGCGCTCACTACTTGAAAGG
>JACCVS010000517.1 GCA_013698055.1 Acidobacteriota bacterium | reverse complement strand
CCGAAAAGATTATTGTGCTTCTCGATGAAGTTATAGGTCGTGGCGATCAACCCCAGACTGTTTTCCTGGCCGACATCGCGCTTCAGGCGCAGCACCCCGATATAAGCATTCTTATCGAGAAATCTTTCTATGCCGGGCAGAGCGTCGGGGTCCGTGCGCTCTTCTTCGCTGAAGTTGCCGGGGGCGTTATCGGATGCGAGCAAGAGACCAAACGTATTGCGCCCTCGCTTTCCCGTCAGCTTGACGGCCACATCAGGGTCAACGATGGCACGCGTGTGGACGGCGGTCAGAGGAGTCTGAAAAGTGTCTATGCCTTCAAGAAAGAATGGACGTTTCTCCTGAAAGAAGATGGGAAACCGTTGATTGGCCGTCACCACCGTTTGGTCGGCCTCGACCTGTGCGAAGTCGGGATTCAAAGCGAGGTCGAGGGTAACAGTCGGGGTGATGCCGTACTTCAAAGTTAAGCCCGGATCAAGCTCGATAGGCTTATTGATGAAGCGCGTGGGATCAGTCACGCGGGTCAGGTCGTTGACGCCACCGAGCGGCAAAGATTTAATGCGCTTACCCGTTTCGGAAATCGTCAGGCTGGGAATCAGCTCAAGCGTGCGCTCGGTCGAGATACCTTCCAGACCTGTGATGTGCCCGGCCTGACTGAGCAGACCTGAGACTTCCCGTCTGATTGGCATCCATGAAATCGTCTCGTTGTTCAGCCGTTTGATCTGGCGTATGACATGAACGCCCCAGAGCTTTCCCTTGCCCGCTTCGTAGCGCAGCGACTTAAAAGGAATCGCAACTTCGACTGTGTAGCCGTCGTCCGTCAACATGCCTTTCGATTCCATCACCAGATCGAAGCTGTAATCTTCTCCATTGGATTCGGTGAAAATACCATCGGCCTGAACGCCGAGTGGATTGAAGAGAACGATGTAAGAGCGACGACGGTCGTTGAAGGTATCCAGATATAACCCAACAGAATCGTCGTCGAAGATTTGATCGCGTTTGGGGATGGTCGCGCGCACTTTTCCCGCCTCGTCATGCGCGCGAAATGCGAAGTAGAGAAACTTGGCGTCGTATCCGATCAAAACTTCCGTCGGCTGCGACGGAGCGATGTTGTCACCGGGACGGAACTGGTAAAAATCTTTGAGGACGGCGGCCTGCTGCCAGATTGAATCATCGAGCTTGCCATCAATAACCGGTGCTTTATCAAAACGTGCGATATCAACCGGCCTTGTCTTCTCCGGCGGCAACACGATTTCCGACTTGCCGCCAGACGTTGCTGCCTGAGCCGAAGCTGTAGCCTTGATTGTTTCCTTCGTGTCTTCACTCTTTGCGTTCTGCGGCTCCGGCGTCGGCTCGGGAGTCGGAGAGAACGAGACTTTTTCAAGGATGGGAAGAGATGATCTCGGATTCAACAATTCGTTTGCCGGAATCTGAGCAGATGAAACTGCTATTTGATTCGCAGCGTTCGCAATCACGGCAACCGCATCCGAAGGCGCATTGAAGACCACGTCCAGACGATTGAACTTCTGATTAACTCTCGCCGTCGCGCCCGGCTGCAAACCGAACGAAAGATCGAGGTCAGCTCCGCGACGCTCAATTTGAAGATCGGTAAATCCGCGACCATGTAGATTGTTAAGGGCGTTTGAAAGCTGAGCCTGGGGAATCAGAACATGAAAACGGTCTGCGCTACGATAAGCGGCGTAATCATCGAGCGAGGCATCGCTTGTGATCGTCACGCGCGAGCCATCGGGTGCGTCGGCGCTACGAAGCGAAGCAATGTGTCTCAGTTGCGGCGCAGGGCTGTTCTGAGCTTTTGTGTTGATTCCGGTAAGGCAAAGGATCAAAAATGCTGCCAGCAGGAATGCAGATCGGTATGAATTACTGTTCGCTCTAGCATTCAATGAAAAAGAAGAAAGGGATTGAAAGACTGCACCTTGATGGGCTAAGGCGCTAAACAGTCTTTGTTTCATAAAATAGCTCCCTGAATTTTGAATAGTCAGTCGGAATGCGTGATTAA
>JACCVS010000512.1 GCA_013698055.1 Acidobacteriota bacterium | reverse complement strand
ATTCGTAGCCAGTGCGCCCGCCGATGCGCCGCTGGTCGTTGATGTTGTAGTTCCAATCAACGGAGAAGGCGGTTGATTGTCCAGGCGCAAGCGGGCGCGGCAAGTCAATGCGCATCATCGTCTTGACGATGGTGTAAGGTAGCGCCGCGCCTTTTGCATCGCGGACGGCGGTAATGCGATGGCCGCCATCGAAGTCGCGTCGCGCGAGCAGATTGTCAATGGTGGAGAACGGGATGCGGTCGAAGTTTGGTGCGGTTTGCGAAGAGTAAGTCTCGGAAGTCTTGGCCCAGATGTTCTGGTCTAGTTGGAGCCAGAGGTATGAGAGCGAATCAGGAGAGTTGTTGTAATAGGTGATAGTCTCCGATCCTGTCAGGCGCTGGTTCACATCGTCAAGTTCAACGTTGATGTTGTAATCCGCGCGCTGTTGCCAGTAGGCGTGACCGGGCGCGCCTGAAGCCGCTCGTTGATCATTCGGCGTCGGCAGCAATTCTTCCAACTGCCGAAACTTATCGCTTGGATTACCTTTTGATTGGGCGAATGTAAGCGCAGGCACGAACAGGCCGAGCAACATTAAAGCCGAGGCCAAAAAAAATCTTGGCTGTGTCCTCATAATGTTCAAAATCCCTTTCCTTAAAACCCATCATCTTTGATATGCGCGCGTGATGCTGCTAACACTTTGCCGCATGGAAAGGGTGAGTGTAGGAATCCACCGAATGAATTAAAGAGACTGACGCCCTTCATTATATACCAAAGCCGGTGAGAGGCGAAAAGTCAGGGCATCATTCAAACTTATAAGAAACGCCAACCGCATTCAGAATTTACAGGTCAGGCCAGGTTATTTAACAAACTATTTTTTAACGTAAAGTTGGGGAAATTGCTTGCGAAGATTTTCCACCTTCGGGAGGTCGTGGATCACGATATAGCGCTCTCTCGGATGATGTCTGGCGTAGTCCTGATGATAAGCCTCAGCTTTATAAAATGAATTGAGTGCGGCGATCTCGGTGACAATAGGCTGCCCAAAGACTTTAGCTTGATTGAGCTGGTTAAAGTATGCTTCGGCAATTCGTTTTTGCTCATCGTTGACATAAAAAATAGCCGAGCGATATTGCGTGCCGGTGTCAGGCCCTTGACGATTAAGCTCTGTGGGGTCATGCGCAACTGAAAAGAATACCTTCAGAAGCTGGCCATATGTAACTTTCGACGGATCGTAGGTAATCTGAACCGCTTCGGCGTGCCCGGTCGTGCCGGAGTTGATCATCTCATAATGAGCTGTCTTCGCCTCTCCACCTGAATACCCGCTGACCACAGTTTCGACTCCCTTGACGTGCTCGAAGACGGCTTCGATACCCCAGAAGCAGCCTCCCGCGAAAATAGCAGTTTGCGCTCCTTTCACAGTGGCGAGCGGCGCGTCCAGCGCCGGGTCTGGGATTCCGGCAGGCGTGGCAGTCGCAGCCGTGCAGGCCAGCATGGTGCTAAGAAGAAAGATGGCTAGAATACGGAAATTAAAAGATGACATAGACATTACCTTCCAGGAAATTTGAACTTTATCGTCACACATCAATATACGCGCCAGAGGAGCATAATAGATTCATATTCTGATAGCAAAACGCAAATTCGCAATGCAACGGGGCAGTTGCATCGCTGCCGGGTTTATCTTTACGGAACTTTTCTTGCTTTTTAATCTTAAATTCCGCGTCAGCTTGCTGCGCGGTCGCCGAATAGAAAAGATGGGAGTCCAGAGGGAACAGCGTTCCCTCTGGTCAAGGGCGGGGTTAATACCCCGCCCGCGAAGCTGGCGTGCGACGCGTTAGCGCTGCCGCCTTTATTTTCTAGCGGTTCGCTTCCTTTAAGTGATACCTTGTTTTTGTTCGGTGAAACGAGAGGATTAGAGAATATGTCAATTAACATGCACGCCGCGCGGACGGCTCTCAACAATGATGCGGAACTCCGGCAATGGGCCGAGCAATGGTTAAAGAATAAAGAACGGGCTACTCAACCGGCTATGACAGATGAAGAGTTTGACAAGCATTGGCTCTACGTTCGTCCCGAGAAAATGCACGAGGGTGCCATCGAGGCTGTGGCCGCCTATCAACAGCGCAATGAAGACCATTAAAATTATCGAAACCGAGCAATGCCCGGCCTCAGCCTTTTTCCGGTGGATATGAAGAGTCTGTGAAAATTCAGTTCCAAATTTCTTTGGAATAATAAATTTAATGACCGATGGTAAGCTGCAAGAAAAACTACACTTACCATCCCGCTCACCGAGTGGGTAGTGTCACTCTTCTTTATCCAGTTTGAGCACTACAGAGTTGATGCAATAGCGCAAGCCTGTCGGCTGCGGGCCATCAGTGAAGACGTGACCTAGATGTGCGTCACAACTCCCACACATTACCTCCACCCGCCTCATCCCATGAGTGGTGTCAGTCTCAGTGCGAATGTTCTCGCCTATTGAAGGTTGCGTAAAGCTCGGCCATCCACAGCCCGAATCGAACTTCGCGTCAGATTTAAACAACTCATTGCCGCAGGCCACGCACTTGTACGTCCCCTTGTCCTTCGAGTCGTAATACTCTCCGGTGAAAGGTGTTTCAGTTCCTTTCTGTCGAGCGACCCGGTATTGCTCAGGCGTGAGTTGCTGCCGCCACTCTTCTTCTGTTTTGATGAGTTTCTCTTTCACTTAAAAATCCTTTCGATAAATATTAACCTTCATTCTCCCATGTCGGTTAAGAAGTTTAGCAAAAATAATAATCCTTGATAACAACTAGAAATCAAGCGCGAAATTGATTCGAGCAATAGAGTCAAAAAAAAGCAAGAAACCCGGATGCGCTCTCCCCTTCGCATCCGGGCTTCTGTTAACGGTCGCTCGCTTACGTTCTGACAGGAACGACCGAATTAAATTTTTTGAGGTTCACAGAAATCTCAGTACCGACGATCCTTATTGCGGATTTTATAGGTGTAGACTGCTGCACCGCCGCCGCCGGCAATTGCGCCCAGCACTGCACCCTTCTTGCCACCCAACAAGCCGCCAAGGATTGCGCCGCCCACGACGCCGCCCCCGGTTGTGATCTTGTCACGGTGCTTCTCCCAGAAGGAGCGATTATCACGCCGCTCATAGTCGTAATACTGGCTCTGTGTCGTTCTGTCTCTTCGCTGCCTGTAACGGGTCTGCGCCCCGGCAGGAACTGCGATGGCCGCAAGCAGGATCAAAGACAACATGGTCGCTAAAAGTTTTTTCATCACCACCACCTCCGAAATCTGATTAGAGCAACGGTCGTGCCATTGCGACAAACTTCGGAACGGAAAAGGCGGAACAGGCTTTTTATTTGAACTTCCGTCAGAGGTGTGAGTTAGAGTAGGGTGGTGAGGCTCTACAACTTCTTCCATTAGGTATAGTCACTGAATACGAGTGTAGCTTTTGGGATAACGCAGAAGTAAGGTCGAAGTATGAAAGCAATCAGAGGCGAATCATGCGATCTAACTGACAATCTCGTCTTGAGGAATACGGACAAACCTATTAAGGAAAAGAGATGACCATTCAGTTCAGTCGCCGACTAGCGATCGTGGGTGGCATCCTTGTCCCCCTCGGGGAAACAATTCGCAGGTGGAGTACCTGGCAACAGTCTCCGGCTAATCTGTTTGACGATTATATTATGGGAGCTTTCCTGCTCTATGGAGCCTGGCGCACTGGCAACAATATTTATAGCGGGCAGCGTTATCTCGCAGCGGCCTGGGCTTTCGCCTGCGGCTTCGGCTATTACAGTTTTTTCGGTCAGTTGAACAGCTTGCGTTTACAGGAGCGCGACCCCGCTCCCATTCCTTCCGAATGGGTGGCGGTAATAAAGGGCATCGCACTCCTTCTGGCAATCATAGCTCTGGTGATAAGTCTCAAACGCTTACCTGAAGGTAAAGATTAGATGTTTGACACTGAACCGTTTAAGCGTTTTCCGAACAAGCGGTCAACCGCATCAATTATAAACAAGCAAGTTGATACGATTTGAATAATTGAAACATCGCTGCGGCGTGGTCAATATTCCTCGATCCGTTTATACTCATATTCATTTCCCAGCGAATCTACATCAAGTTCAAGGGCGTAGTTTATGTGGTTTTCTTAAACGCCTCTGAGTTCAGAGAAGCGCGAAGCTGTTGTTAAAGCAGCCCAATCAGGCAAGGAAAGGCAGCGATCAATGAGTGATGAAAGCATCTTTGTGTTTGGCTCTAATCTTTCTGGAAGACATGGCAGAGGTACGGCGGCACAAGCGCGCGAGCACCACGGAGCTGTCTATGGCAAAGGAGTCGGGCTGCAAGGCGCAAGTTACGCGATTCCAACCAAAGACCATGCTCTGCGAGGACTGCCCCTGGATCAGATCGCGCATTACGTGAGACGGTTTATCGAATTCGCGAGTGAGCATACGGAAATGACATTTCAGGTCACGCGTGTCGGTTGTGGCATGGCCGGGTATAGCGACAAACAAATGGCACCGCTTTTTGAGGATGCCCCGAAGAACTGCCAGTTACCGGACGAATGGATGCCGCTTCTTCCGGCACGTAAAAATGGAAAGAAAAGTGGCAAAGATTGGACCTGACCATCATCAGCGGCGAGGAGTTTATCCGTCCACCAGCTCAATGATTTTAACCACCCTACCCTTCTCAGTATTACAGTCCTACGCCTCAAGCTGTGCATCCATTGTAATCTCTGCTTTCAGCACTTTCGAGACAGGGCATCCTGCTTTAGCGTTGTTCGCCGCCGTCTCAAACGCCTGCTGATCCGCGCCCGGTATTTTGGCTCTCACCTCTAAATGTACTGCCGTGATGGCGAAACCTCCATCCACTTTATCCAAAGTGACAGTGGCAGTCGTGTTGATAGTCTCTGCCGTCAGCCCGGCATTGCCGAGTTGACCAGAGAGAGCCATTGAGAAGCAACCGGCATGTGCGGCGGCAATCAATTCTTCGGGATTCGTGCCGACACCATCTTCAAAACGGGTACTAAATGAATATTGAGTATCAGCAAGGACACCACTCTGTGTAGAGATAGTTCCTTTTCCATCTTTGATACCGCCCTTCCATTCCGCAGACGCATTACGTTTCATAATTTCTCCTGTGATTAATTTGTTTGCTCGACGTGATTTTCACTTCAGGCCGCCGAGGTTGTTTCAAGTTCAAACGCTGGATAATCTATATACCCGCGCTCGCCGCCGCCGTGCTCATCCTGCCGCTTGTTTGTGCTGCCTTCAAGGAATTTTACTCAACCCGTCAGCACAACCTTGCCCGTCGTTAATGAGCAACGTCTGACTCGCGCGCAAGCCCTTCAGCAAGCCGAGCGCAGTCCAGCCCTGCACAAGCATTGCTGTTGCCTTGGCGAAGTCTAATTCTTCAGGGATGAGGACGACCTACTCGGCCTTCGCCACTGCATATTCGACGTAACCACCGCTGGCAAGCCTCGCCGTCACCCTTTGTCCAACTTCAAAATTAGAGACTTCCTCGCCAACAGCCTCGATCACCCCTGCGACCTCAAAGCCGGGTGTAAA
>JACCVS010000510.1 GCA_013698055.1 Acidobacteriota bacterium | reverse complement strand
TACAAAGAGATTTCCGATTTCGTCATGAGCAAGATCGCAGAGCTTGGAGAACAGGATCGCGCAATGTTTGTAAAACAGTGACAAGTGATGAGTGACGAGTGACAAGTTAAAACAGGAACATGCGCCTGCTCTCCTGTCTCGTTCTTGCTCGGCACTTGTCACTCGTCACTTGTCACTGTAGTTATGTCTTTACTTCCGCTTATTATCGTCAATCCCGCGTCTGCCGGTAACTCGACGCGAGGCGCTTGGCCTGCAATGGTGAGTGATCTGGCGACGCATTTCGGTGCGTTCAATTGCGCGTTCACGCAGATGCCGGG
Source organism: Acidobacteriota bacterium (assembly GCA_013698055.1). GTDB lineage: Bacteria > Acidobacteriota > Blastocatellia > Pyrinomonadales > Pyrinomonadaceae > QHXM01. The sequence continues at coordinate 4,173 of JACCVS010000510.1, read as the reverse complement.
CGAGGGGCGAGCATTGGCCGCGAACGGGGCAAGAGAGGGAAGACGATTGATCGTCGCCTGTGGCGGAGACGGAACTATCTCGGAAGTCGCAAACGGGATTCTCGAAACAGGATGTGGTGATGTCGAGTTGGGGATTCTGCCGAGCGGCACTGGCGGAGATTTCCGTCGTTCTCTCAATATTCCAGCGCGCGCAGCGGACGCCGCCCGAACGCTTCGCACTGGCCGCGCGCGGCAGATGGATGTGGGGCGCGTCACCTACGTCAATCATGAGGGAGCGGAAGAGACAAGATACTTTCTCGGAGTCGCGTCATTAGGCATGAGCACAGATATCATCGAGCGCGTAAAAGAGAAAGACTCGCGCGCTTTCCCGGCAGCGCTCTCTGGATGGTTGGGGGGCAAAATCTCTTTCGCCGCAGCCACCGTTCAGTCAACGCTCTCCTCACCCGGAGCAAGTGTCATCATGCAATTGGATAGTGCGCCGGAGCGTCGCCTCACGGTGAGCAACCTGTGCGTCGCCAACGCGCGCTATTTTGGCGGCGGGATGAAAATCGCGCCAATGGCAATTTTGAACGACGGGCGATTCGATGTCGTGACCATCGGTGACCTCGGCGCGCTGAAGATTCTCGCCAACGCGCACAAGCTCTACAGAGGAACGCACCTTGAGATGGAGCAGGTTCATCACGCCCACGCCCGAGTCGTCACGGCGCGTCCCGCCCGAACAAATGAAAGAGTGGCGATTGAGATTGATGGAGAGTTGCCGGGGTATTTGCCAGCCAGATTTGAAATCCTGCCCCGCGCGTTGCGCGTCCGATGCCCTTAAAACAGTGACGAGTTAAGAGTGACAAGTGATGGGTAAGAATAAGGAGACGAGCCGGGAGCATTGAGCCGTTGGTTTTAACTTGTGACTCGTCACTTGTCACTTATCACTGTTTTATCAACGTCATCTCGAAGAACTTTCGCCAGCTCTTCCCGTCCCGCGACATCTCGCCGCTCTCGACCCACTCACCCTTGCTGCCGAGTTTCATAGTGTACTTAATCTGGCCGCCTGGAAACTGAATGTTCCAGTACCAGCCGCCCTCGATCAATTTCAATTCGTAGTCTCCCGTCATCCCGTTAGCAAGATACGTGCGGAAGCGATAGGTCTTGGCTTTCTCGTCATAAGAGATGACTGCGAGGGTTTCGTGGACGACTATCTCCTCGTCCTTGCCTGCTTCCTTACCTTTGAATTTTCCTTCGACGAGCAAGGTCAGGCCGTTTAGTTTGCGCTGAACCATCTCCGTTCCGGCGAAGGTCTGTCGCCCGCCCTCGCGCTGCTCAATCCAGCCCGTGCCTTTCCACTCTCCAGCCATGTAGTCCAACTTCTTCATCTCGTTCAGCCGGGTTGCGAGAGGAGGAGTTGTCTGTGCCGACAGTGGGAGCGAGAATGTTAGTAGCAGCAGAAACGAATAGAAAAATCTCATCATGATCTCCAGAGTTTCTAAGATTGTGTAGCCGACTAGACTTTTGTCCTATCAGGCATTTGCCTAAACGCCCGCAAGGAAATTCTCGCGCAGATATTTAACCGTATCAAGCAAGGTCTCGCCGGGGTCGCGCGGCGAAAAATCCAACTCTCGCTCGGCCTTCGATGAATCGAGATACCAGAAATATTCTGCCATCTCGACGGCAGCAGGCTCGATCGGCGGGGCTTTTTCCCATTGCGTGTAGAAAGCATGAATAAGCTGCGAGCCTGCGACCGCAAGCCGTGAGGGAAAAGAGAAGCGCGGGGCGCGTACATTGGTCAATCGTTCAAGACGGCTAAAGAATTTATCGAACGTCCAGTTTGCGCTCCCCAATAGATAACGCTCGCCTGGCTTTCCATTTTTCATCGCTGCGCGAAAAGCTGCCGCAGCATCACGCACGTCAACAAAGCTCAGGCCACCTGTCGGGATAGCGTTGATCTTGCGCGCTAGAAAATCAAGCACGATCTTCGTCGAGCTGAGACGCTCATCGCCGGGGCCGAGCAGCAGACTGGGATTGAGAATGACAAGGCGATTATTCGCTCCGTTGAAGCTGCGTTCGGCGACGCGTTCCTGGTAAAGCTTGCTGGCGTAGTACGGCCAGCGCGAAATGATGTCCACGGGCTGCGCGGCCTTTTCGTCCGGGATGCCCTCGTTCTTTTCTCTGACCGCAATCGTCCCGCTCGTCGAAGCCATCACGATTGCTTTCACGCCCGCCGCCGTCGCCGCTTCACATAGAAGGCGCGTTCCTTCAACGTGAGTCGAATACATCTCGCGCGCATCCTCGTCGTCGCGCGAGACACGCCCCGCCAGATGATAAATCTCCGCCACACCCTCAACCGCACGAGCTACGTCTTTCGCATCCGTGATCGAGCCGGTGATGGTTTCGACTCCCAGTTCCGCCAGCCAGGCCGGATTGGAAGTGGCCATCACGCGCAGATTCTTTTCGCCAGCTTCAACAAGCTGCCGCACCAGATGCGCGCCGAGAAAGCCTGTGCCGCCTGTGATGAGTGTGATGGGTTGCGACCTTTTGACTATCGCCGTGCTTTTCTTCGTCACCGCTTTCGACGTGGACTTTGAGGAACTTTTACGCGGCGCGCGTTTTTTTGGGGTCGTCGTAGAGGCCATAACAATTCAGCGATTCAATCAGCCCCGGAGGGGCGGAATAATTTATGTCGCCCCTCCGGGGCTTGAAAATTCATTTGGTGCTTTAATCCCGGCACTGGCATGCTGGGCTACTGATATACCGCCCCTCCGGGGCTTGTAATGCTCTCAATTTGTCTTGCCTATTCAATTACCGATTGACGTTACTTGCTCTGCCTGCTCATCTGCTTCAACGTTACTGCTACGTGCTGCGCGGCGTTCGTCCTTCCAGCGTTTACGCAAAGCTCTGGCGTCAAAAGCGTCGCGCGTGCCGTCTCTCAGATTTTCGACGCAGTGCTGTGTGAGCGCAGCGATCAAGCGATAGGCTTCGGAGCGTGGCATCCCTTTCGTTAAATCTTCCAGTTCTTCGATTGAAAGATAGCGGCCAATGCGCGTGCCGATGTCTCGGCTTCTAATCAGGGTTGAGCCTTTGGGCATCGCCTCGTAAGTCCCGTAAACGTAAATCGGCAAGATGCCGACACGACAGGCGAGCGCGAGGTAGCCAATCACGGGCTTGAAATCCGTGATCTGGCCTGTCATAGAGCGTCCGCCTTCGGGGAAAATGAGCGCGTTGAAGCCACGATCAAGGAAGGAACGCGCGTGCCGGAGCGACTGGCGAAGACTTCCGCTGCGCTCAATCGGAACGGTGTTGGTAAAATTCTCCATGTAGGCGCGCTTGTATTTATTGTCGAAAAAGTAGTCTGCGGCAGCAAGCGCGATCATCTCACTCCCGGCATCGCCGAGCGCCATCTTGACCAATCCCATGTCGAGGTGCGATGTGTGATTCGACGTGACGATGAAGTTGGTGTGAACGGGAATGTTGACGCGTCCCTCGTATTTTGTGTGGAGAAACTTGTCGTAGAAAGCCCGCTGTAAAACATCCAGTCCACGATTCCCGAGGGTGCGGGCGAAAGAAGGAATGTGAATCTCATCCTCACGCTCCGTGTCATTGTGCGTCTCGGCTGAGGCCTTACGGGCCGCTGCGGGCGCGTGTCGTGACACGACGCTGGCGAGTTCGCGCAGGTCATGCACTTCGGTCAACGTGTTGGGTGATTTAAGAGCGCCTCCGGCGTTCTCGATGGCCGTTGCAAGCTCGACGTACATCAGGCTGTCGAAGCCCAGGTCAATGAGTCGCGAATCGAGTCTAATCTCCGAGCGAGGGCGGCTGGAAACTGCCGAGACGATATTTATCAGCCACGTCGCATCACCCTCTTTTTCATCAGGCGAAGCGACACGCGGATTTGCCTTCGCGCTCGTCTCCAGAACCTGAAGCGTGTCCAGCACTTCGCTGCGTTTGACCTTGCGCGTGGCGGTTCTCGGTAAATCCTTATCCCAGAAATGATGCACCTTGACGCGCTTGTAGAAAGGAAGCGTCGAGGAAACGTCGCGGAAATGCTCGTCAATGCGCTTGCGAACTTCTTCGCGTGAAAGCGTCGCGTCGTTCTCGTAATTGGGGACGATCATGCAGGCGACCTTTTCACCAAGACCATCGGGCAAACCAACAACGCTCAACTCCTTGATGAAAGGCGAGGTG
>JACCVS010000495.1 GCA_013698055.1 Acidobacteriota bacterium | reverse complement strand
GCCGCACGCCGTCTCGCGGAATATCTGGGCGCTGAAGATTTGCTTCTGTTTATTCAAGACCCCGAAATAAATATTCTTCTACCAGCACCGGGATTTATTCAAACGCTCCCATCGGGACAACTCTGGCGATCACTTCTTGAGGAGTGCGTGGCAAAAGGAGAGGTGACGACTTCTCTGCCCTTTCCCGACGCGGAATCCACAAAGCCCGTGAGTGCGGTGGCCGGTCAGGACGGCTCTGTGCTGGCGCTCATCGGTGGCCAGCCGAGGCTGGATGAAACACGCGCTTTAGTAGAACTCATTCCACTGCTCGGGGCAGCCTTACGCGGCGAGCGCGCCGTGCTCACTGCCGAAGGACAGACGCGAACAGCGCAACAGGCAGCCGCGCAGTCCAAGGCGTTGGCCGAAATGCTGGATACGGCTCGCTCCGATCTTGAGCGGGCTTTGCGCGCAGCAGAAGAGGCCAGCAGCGCCAAAGATGATTTCCTGGCCACCGTCTCGCATGAATTGCGCACGCCGCTCACACCTATCTTGGGTTTCGCCCGGATGCTTCGCAGCGGACAACTAGATGCCGCCAATTTCGAGCGGGCGTTGGCGAGTATTGAAAGAAATGCGGAACTGCAATCGCTCCTCATCGAAGACATTCTGGACTATGCGCGCATCATCGCCGGAAAGCTCAAGCTGGAAGTGCAGCCGATTGATCCGGCTGTCGTGGTCGAGGCGGCAGTTGATGTGGTTCGCCCTGCGGCAACGGCCAAGGATGTGCGGCTCCAGGTCGTGCTCGATTCGGGGGCAGGGCCAATCGCGGGAGATGCCAGCCGGTTGCAGCAAGTCATCTGGAATCTTCTCACCAACGCGGTCAAGTTTACGCCCAGGGGCGGGCGTGTGCAGGTGCGGCTTGCGCGCGTCAACTCTCATATCGAAATCACTATCAGCGATACGGGCGAAGGCATCAGCCCTGACTTTCTGCCCTACGTATTCGACCGCTTTCGCCAGGCCGATAACAGCATCTCAAGAAGGCACGGCGGGTTGGGATTGGGACTCGCGATTGTCCGGCAACTGGTTGAGATGCACGGCGGAACTGTGAGCGTCTCCAGCGGTGGTTTGGAGCAAGGCACCACTTTCACGGTCAAGTTGCCGCGCATGATTATCCACGACTCTCTACTTGTGAAGGAAGACTCTTCGCGCCAACATCTGACCACCGAAAAGAGAACTGTTCCGTTTGCCTGCCCGCCTGAACTCGCGGGCTTGCGCGTGCTCGTGGTTGATGACGAGGCTGATGCTCGCGATATGCTTGCCGTGGTGCTCAATTCCTGCAAATCAATAGTGACGCTGGCGGCGACGGCAATTGAGGCGCTTGATGCGTTGAAGAGAGTAAGACCGGATGTTCTCATCAGCGACATTGGAATGCCGGGCGAGGATGGTTATTGGCTGATCGGCAATATCCGCGCGTTGAAACCTGAGGATGGAGGACAGACTCCGGCAATCGCTTTGACCGCTCATGCGCGGGCAGAGGATCGAATGCGTTCGCTCTCCGCAGGCTACCAGATGCATGTGGCGAAGCCGGTCGAGCCTGCCGAACTGGTCATAGTCCTGGCGAGCCTTGCCGGACGCAGGGCGTAGTTTGAGATGAATTATCGAGTGTGTCTCTGTGGTAAATAACAACACCCACGGCCTGTTTTTTATTCTGGCTTCTGACTTCTGACTTCTGTATTCTGCTTTCATGCAGCCACAAGAGAGATTCGTGCGCGAGCGTAAAACCGCCTGGCAGCGGCTGGAACATCTGCTGGGACGGCTCGACAGCTCTTCGCTCAAGCGCCTGCATCGTGAAGAGGTGAAAGAGTTGGGGCGGATTTATCGCCGGACGGCATCAGACCTGGCGATTGCGCGCGCCGAATCCCGTGACCCGCGCCTTGTTAATTATCTCAACAGCCTAGTGATTCGCGCGCATGGCCGCATCTACCGAGCCGACGCACAGGGCGGACGCCGCCTCCTTGAGTTCTTCACGAAAGGTTTTCCCAGAACATTTCGCCAAACATGGCGCTACACAGCGCTTGCTTTCGCGGTCTTCCTGATCTTCGGCGTTGTCGGCTACCTCGGCACGTGGCGCGACCCGGAGTTCTCGGAGTTCGCGGGCATTGATCCGGCTTTTCGTTTCGTCATTAATGCGCGCGTGCATTGGTGGGAAAGCTTGAACCAGTATAGTCAGGTTGGCTCAAGTTTCATTATGGTCAATAACATCTATGTGATGTTTCAGGCTTTCGCGCTCGGCGCGCTGCTCGGCCTCGGCACGCTCTACGCGATGGCCTTCAATGGGGCGATGATCGGGGCGGTGCTGGCGCTGACCTATCGCGCCGGGTTCGGGTTCGATCTCGTCAGCTTCATGGTTGGGCACGGCGTCGTCGAACTCTCCTGCATCTTTCTGGCTGGCGGCGCGGGTCTTTTAATCGGAAGCGCGATACTTCTGCCCGGTGATCTTTCGCGGGGCGATGCGTTGAAGCTGCGCGGCCTTGAAGCCATTCGTTTGATTGCCGGTTGCGTGCCGCTGCTTGTCGTTGCGGGCATCATCGAGGGCTTCATCTCGCCCGCGCCCATTAACCCTGCAATCAAGTTCGGCATCGGCATCAGCACGGGCATCGCGCTTTATGCATATCTCTTCCTGGCAGGGCGCGGGAAAGATGAAGCGGAAGCGAAAGTTTGATCATCAGCGCATGAGGCGCGGTCAAGTGGAAGTGTATTCTTGAGCCGTGTCCCCTAAGAGAAAGGTTGTTGAGCTATGAAACCGCCCATCCCCGAAAATGAAAGAGCAAGGCTTGAGACTCTGCGTCAGTATGAAATTCTCGATACCGACCCGGAAGAGAGTTTCAACGATCTGACGCGCCTGGCCGCATACATCTGCAATACACCGATTGCGCTGATCTCGCTTGTGGACGAGAACAGGCAGTGGTTCAAATCCAGAGTGGGCTTGAGCCAGGAGGAAACCAGCAGGGACGTTTCCTTTTGCGCTCACGCGATTATGCAGGATGGCCCGTGTATCGTGCGGGATGCGTTTGACGATGAGCGGTTCAGAAAAAATCCGATGGTAACGGCGCTTCCTCACATCCGGTTCTACGCCGGTTCGCCCTTGATGTCGCCTGAAGGCTTCAAAATCGGAACGCT
>JACCVS010000487.1 GCA_013698055.1 Acidobacteriota bacterium | reverse complement strand
TGATTAAACATGACGATTAAGCAAATTGATGGTGCGACTTCCAGGGACGGCGACGGTGGAGCGCGTGATGCGCGCGAACTGCGGCGCGACGTTGATGAAGTGATGGCGGCGACATTCGTCACGGATGTGCATACGCACCTCTACGCTCCGCAATTCGGTGAATTGGCTCTGCGGGGCATTGACGAGCTATTGAATTATCACTACCTCATCGCCGAACTGTTTCGCGCATCAAGCGTGACGCCCGAAGCGTTCTGGCAATTAAACAGACCGGCGCAAACCGATTTGATCTGGCAGAAGTTGTTCGTCGAGCAGACGCCGCTCTCAGAAGCGACGCGCGGAGTGATTGCGGTTCTCTCCACGCTCGGGCTGGACACGGGGGCGACTGACTTGCGCGAGGCGCGCGAGTACTTTCGCGCCCAACATGCGGCTGATTATCTTGAGCAGGTGCTGAAACTCGCGCGCGTGAGCGACATTGTGATGACCAATGATCCGCTTGATGAGATCGAAGCGCGCGTTTGGGAGAGCGGGGTGGAAATTGATGCGCGGTTTCACGCGGCGCTCAGGCTCGACAGAATTTTGAACGGTTGGTCTGACGCCGTGCCCAAGATGAGCGCGCAGGGGTATCAAGTGCAAGTTGAGATTGACGAACGCACGATCAGCGAGACGCGGCGCTTTCTCAACGATTGGATCGCACGTATGAAGCCATTGTACTTAGGCGTTTCACTGCCAGATGATTTCGCCTACCCGGAGGAGACTCCGCGCGCTCGCCTTCTGCGCGATGCAGTGTTGCCAACGTGCCGCGAGCACGATTTGTCGCTTGCACTAATGATCGGTGTCAAACGCAGAGTCAATCCGGCTTTGCGCGTGGCTGGCGACGGAGTTGGTCGCGCTGACGTAAGCGTAGCCGCTCGCCTGTGCGCTGAAAACACGGGCGTGCGTTTTCTCGCCACCTTTCTTTCGCGCGAGAATCAGCACGAGCTATGCGTCGCCGCGAGAAAGTTCAGCAACTTGATGCCGTTCGGCTGCTGGTGGTTTTTGAATAACACTTCGATCATCTCCGAAATTACGCGCGAGCGCTTTGAGATGTTAGGCACGAGTTTCATCCCGCAACATTCAGACGCGCGCGTGCTAGACCAGTTGATTTATAAGTGGGCGCACACGCGTCTTGTCATAGCCGACGCGCTTTATGACTCTTACGCGGGACTCTTGCGCGACGGGCGCGCGGTCACGCGCAGTGAGATCGAGCGCGACGTGGCAAAGCTCTTCTCAGGCAACTTCCGCCAGTGGGTCGGACTAGATGAAACTCAAAAAGTCGTACCCGGCGTGATCGTGCAGATGGCATAACATTCAATGAATGCAGCAACGACGAAGGCAGAAAATATTACTGATTTGACGGGTCGCGTCGCGGTCGTCACCGGCGGAACTTCGGGGCTGGGGCGCGCCATCGCCATCGGTCTGGCGCGCTCCGGCGCGCACGTCGTGCCGGTAGGTCGCCGCGAAGAATTAGTCGAAGAAGTCTGCGCCGAAGTCGAGGCGTGCGGACGCGAAACTTTGCGACAGGCGGTGGACGTATCCGAGCGCGCATCAATTGATGCGCTGCGCGACGCGGTGGTGAAGCGTTTCGACCGCGTGGATATTCTCGTCAACGCAGCCGGGCGCACGGCGCGTCAAGCCACCGCCGAAGTTGAGGAAGCGGAGTGGGCGGCGATTATGGACACGAATTTAACGGGGAGCTTTCGTGCGTGTCAGTCGTTTTACGAACCACTCAAACAAAGCGGGCGCGGGCGCATCGTCAACATCGCCTCGCTCGCTTCATTTGTCGCGTTTCACGAAGTCGCGGCTTACGGCGCGTCGAAGGCGGGCGTGCTCGCCTTAACAAGAAGTTTGGGCGCGGAGTGGGCGCGCGATGGGATTAACGTCAACGCGATTGTGCCGGGCGTGTTCCCGACCGAACTCAACGCGAAGCTGCTCGACGGCACGGAGCGCGGGCGGGAACTTTTGCTGCGCACACCGATGCGCCGTTTCGGGCGCGCGGAAGAATTGGTCGGCGCGGCTGTTTTTCTCGCCTCCGACGCGGCCAGTTTTATTACCGGACAAACGATTGCGGTTGACGGCGGCTTTCTCGCGTCAGGAGTTAATTCTTAACAGCACAGAAACGAAATTATCGCCGCAGCAGAATTCAGCAGACGTTAGCTACTAAAAAGAAGGAGAGCTTCATGCCGCAGTCAGACAAGCCGACGGGCGCGGGAGTCGCCGAGCAGGTCGGGATGAACAAATCTCTGGCTGATGTTTCTCCCTTGCAAACGGCAGGCGCGAGCGCGACTGGGGTGGTCATTGCTGCCAGCGACCGGGGCAATAGCGCGCGCATTGGACGTTACAGATGGATGATTTGCGCTCTGCTCTTTTTTGCGACGACGATCAATTACGTTGACAGGCAAGTGCTCGGTCTGCTCAAGACGACTCTGCAAGGCGAGTTGGGTTGGAATGAGATTGATTACAGTAACGTGGCGTTTGCGTTTACAACCGCCTATGCGATAGGGCTGGTGCTGGTCGGAAGGCTGATGGACTGGCTCGGCACACGCAAAGGTTTTTCGCTGGCGATAATTTTTTGGAGCCTCGCAGCGATGGGACACGGCTTCGTTCAATCGGTGATGGGTTTCAGCGCGGCGCGCTTCGCTCTGGGTCTGGGGGAGGCTGGGAATTTTCCAGCGGCAGTGAAAACAGTTGCCGAATGGTTTCCGAAAAAGGAGCGCGCGTTCGCCACAGGGATTTTCAACTCAGGC
>JACCVS010000472.1 GCA_013698055.1 Acidobacteriota bacterium | reverse complement strand
CGCCGGTTGCTTGAAGAAACGAGGGGGCGCTCTATCGGTTGGTTGAGCAACGAGCAACCATTTGAGATGGGCAACCGTGATTTTCATGTTCGCAATGACGCTGCGGCGCGTGCTGAATGGGGATGTCCGCATTTTGCAGGCATCTTCGCGCTCGGCGCTGGCGTTGACTATTTATTAAAGACGGGAGCGCAGAATATTGAACGGCGCGTGCTGGCGCTCAATAGGTATTTAACCGAACGCCTTGTCAGCGAAAATTGGCAGGTTCTTTCTCCGCTCAGAGATGAAAACTCACGCTCGGGCGAAACGCTCCTCGCGGTGGAGCGACCGAAACGAGTCGTCGCCCATCTGGCACGGCGCAACATCACCGTCTCGGAAAAACCGCAGGGCATACGCATCAGTACGCACTTCTTCAATAACGAAGCGGACATCGAACGCCTGATAGCAGCGTTGAATGAAATTCGAGTTTGATTGCAACAGCAGAGGCAGGACTTGTCGATGCCCCATCTTAGCGAGCGGAAGCTGCTCGTTTGCGTTTCTCGCCAGTGGGTTTTGCTTTCTGCTTTGGCGCGGGCTTCTGCGCTTTCGTATCGAAATGCTTTTTGCATAAGCGCGTGAAGGTCTGGCTGATGGGCGAATCGTAATCGCCCGCCAGCTTTGCCAGTCCGAGTTCCCAGTTGATCTGAGCGCCTTCTATCCACCAGGCGACGAGGCGACCTTCCGCAATTTCCTCACGCGCAGAACGCAGCGGAATAATGCCGACGCCCATCTCCTCTTCAACCATTCGCTTGATTGCCGCCAGGCGACTCAGCTCCATCGCAATGGAGGGCTGCACGCCCGCCTCTTCAAACAATCCATCAATCAAACGGCGTGTGTTGCCGCCGCGCTCGCCCAGGATAAGTTTCTCGCCCGCGAGCGCAAACACGCTGACGACTCGCTGCTTCGCCAGCTTGTGATGCGGGCTGACGATGGCGACCAGTTCATCGCGGCTCAATGTTTCAGTCTGAATGCCGCGCGCCTCGACGGGCAGGGAAACAAACGCCATGTCGAGTTCGCCCGCTAAAATTTGACGAACCAGCGCCTCGCTTGTTCCCGAAAAAATTGATACTTCTGCGCGAGGATGACGCTCGCGCAATTCTCTCAAGATTTGTGGCAACGGGTCTGCGCTGACCATCGCCGACGCGCTTCCAACTCGCAACCGCCCACGCTCCGCTCCAGCCAGTTCAGCAATCTCCGCAACCGCCACATCATGCTCGCGCAGGATACGTCGCGCACGCTCAAGCAAGGCTTCCCCAGCTTCCGTGAGAATTATTTTGCGTGGCGCGCGAACGAACAGTGGAGTGCCAACCTCAATCTCCAACTGACGAATCTGCATACTGACCGCCGCCTGCGTGATATGCACGCGCTGCGCCCCGGCGGTGAACGTGCCAGTCTCGACAATGGCCGTGAAAGCTCTTAGTTGTCTGATTTCCATTGCCCTACAGTCTATCAGAAATGATTATTGCGTGGATAAAATCTTTTAGTTTCTATTATGGGAAGTCGCTGACTATAATCGAGACCGAAGTTTATGGCAACGCTCTGGTTTGCCGCAGAGAGTGTGGGTTATTCAGAAGTAATGAAGACGGAGTCAAGGTTAGCGAATTATATGTCTCCCCGACGAATTCATGGCCGTGAGCTTGTGCTGGGTGTTGACGGCGGAGGCACGAAGACGCGCGCCATTATTACAGACGCGAAACAGCGTGTGCTGGGCGAAGGCACGGCTGGCCCTTCAAATCCTTTGCGTGTCGGAATAGGGAGCGCGGCCTCGGCTATTCGTGAAGCGATTGATAAAGCCTGCGCTGAGGCAGGAGTGCAAAGAGCCGATATTGTCGCTGCTGAAATCGGGCTGGCTGGTGTCAGGCGTGGAGATTTACGGTCGCGTATGCGCGAGGCTCTAAGCGGGCTGGGCATACATTCAATTGATGTAGTCACGGATGCCGACATTGCTTTGTTCGGCGCAACAGAAGGCGAGCCGGGTCTGGTCATCATCGCCGGAACAGGTTCGATCTGCTGCGGTCTCAATGCGCAGGGCAAGCATGTTTGCGCGGGTGGCTGGGGGCCGCTCGCAGGCGACGAAGGAAGCGGCTCGTGGATAGCGCGCAGAGCCTTGCAGGCAATGGCGCGCGGGAGTGACGGGCGGGGCACAGAAACAATTTTGGGGACAACTGCCTGCTCATATTTCAATGTGGCGACGACGGATGATTTGTTGATTGCCATCTACGCGCCGGGGATGACGAACGACCGGATAGCAGGGTTCTGCAAGCACGTCATCGAAGCAGCACAAGATGGCGATGAAGTTGCGCGTGAGATAGTAGGCGAGGCGGGGCGCGAGTTGGGAATCGCAGCCGTGGCCGTGATTCGCAAGCTGCGGATGGGACGCGAGCGATTTCGAGTGGGTTATGTCGGCGGCGTCTTTGCCGCAGGCGATCTCATTCTCGATTCTCTTCGCGCAGAGGTCGCTCGCTTCGCTCCAAAAGCGTACCTCGCTACGCCGCACCTTGCACCAGCCATTGCTGCCGCCCGCATGGCGCGCGAGCAATTACATAGATTACCAGTCGCAGTCTAAAAAGCAGTGACAAGTGACGAGTGGCAAGTGACAAGTTAAAACAAGGGTACGCACCTATTCTCCTGTCTTGTTCTTCTTCTTGCTCGTCACTTGTCACTCGTCACTTGTCACTGTTCTTATGAATCTTCCATTAACAGAGCAGGAGAACCCGCGCACGGCGCAGATAAGTCAGCTTCCGACGCTTGAAGTCGTGCGGTTGATGAATGAGGAAGATGCGGGTGTGGCGGAGGCAGTCGGGCGCGTCTTGCCGGACGTGGCGCGGGCTGTTGATGGAATTGTGGAGCGGCTCAGGGCTGGCGGGCATCTCTTCTACATTGGCTCTGGAACTTCTGGCAGGCTTGGTGTGCTGGATGCTGCGGAGTGCCCGCCGACCTTCGGTGTTTCACCGGAACTCGTGCAGGGAATTATCGCTGGCGGTTACGAAGCCACCTACCGGGCAGTGGAAGCGTCCGAAGATGACAGGAGTGCAGGCGGTCATGATCTGGACGAGCGTGGTGTGAGAAGCATGGACGCTGTTGTCGGCATCGCTGCTTCCGGGCGGACGCCTTATACTGTCGGCGCAGTAGAGCGAGCGCGCTCGCAAGGCGTGTTCACACTCGCCATCACTTGCGTGCCGGATTCTGAAATTACGCGCGTGGCCGAAGTGAGCATCGTTCCCGTCGTCGGCCCAGAAGTAATCGCGGGGTCAACGCGACTGAAGGCTGGAACGGCGCAGAAGCTGATTCTCAACATGCTCTCGACCGCGACGATGATTCGTCTCGGCTATGTGACAGGCAATCGCATGACGAACATGCTGACGCGCAA
>JACCVS010000459.1 GCA_013698055.1 Acidobacteriota bacterium | reverse complement strand
GCGTTTGGCTCAGGCGCTTCGTTCATTTCTTCTCGTCCTCTTTTGCCCGTTCATCTGGCAGGTCGCTGCGCTCCGCAATCGGAGTTCCTTTGGATGCTCCGACGGCTTCATCACCTGCGGGACGCCGTTGCGCTCGCTTGAGCCAGTTGAGGCCGAACTCTCTTCCGCCCAGCAAGCCCTGCGGCCTGGTTAACATCATCCCGATCAAAAGTGCCGCGTAGATGACGAGCCTATAGTTCCTGATGTCGCCGAGCACACTTTGCAGCCGAATATCAAAGTCCAGGAGATTGATTAAAACAAATCGCGCAACGAAGAAGAACACGAGATAGAGGGCGACGACAAAACCATAGTACCCAAGGCCGTCACGGAAGAATGAAGGCAAACGTTTGCGACCTATGGCGCGCAAGATCAACACCGTGATCGGTATCAAGGCAAGGAGAAAGACTATGTCGTAAGGGTACTCGCGCAGAAGTTCAGGCAGCACCGTAATGACCACCGCGCCCAGCAGGGAACCTGAGATAGACCCCATGCCGCCAAGCACGATCATGATAATGACTTCAAACGAGCGGATGAATTGAAAATCCTGCGTGCTTAGGAACTGGTTGTAATGGCCGAACAAGGCTCCGGCAATTCCGGCAAAGGCCGAGCTGATGACAAAGGCCAGCACTTTATAGCGCGTCGTATTGACGCCCATCGCCTGTGCCGCCAGCTCATCCTCGCGGATGGAGATCAACGTGCGCCCGACGTTGGAGCGGACAATATTATAGACGACGACAATCGTGATGACGGCGAATGCGCCAATCCAAAAAAAATCGGCGTAGGGCGGAATGGTCGCACGTCCTTCATAGGGCGGAAGCGCGCCGGAGAAGCCAGTCGGGCCTCCAATCTGCTTAATATTCACGAGGACGATGCGGATAATCTCCGCAAAGCCGAGTGTGACAATCGCCAGATAATCACCGCGCAGGCGAAGGCTGGGGATGCCAACGATCAATCCGGCGATGGCCGCTGCAAGTGCGCCTGCCAGCAGAACGAGCAGGAAGACCAACATGCCCGCCGCGCCCTCACCAATTGCGCCCGCCAGTTTCTGCTCCAACCCTTGAGTGTAGTAAACGGTCAGGTAAACGGACGAGTAAGCACCGACAGCCATGAATCCCGCGTGGCCAATGGAGAATTGTCCGGTAAAACCTGTAATCAGGTTCAGCGAGACGGCGAGGATGATGTTGATGCCCGCGAGGCGCAGGAGGTGCGAATAGTAAAAGGGCAGGCCGAAGCCGAATAAGCCCTCATTGCTCATCATCATATTAACAGCGATGAGCACAAGGACAATCAACAACGCGCCCAGAATTCGTTTGATGAAAGGAGGCATAAATTAAGGGATGAGGGATGAAGGATGAGGGATGAAGGAAGAAAAGCCTAGTCTGCTTTTTTCATCCCTCATCCTTCATCCCTCATCCCTGCTCTCAAACTTTTTCCTGCACGGTCGAGCCGAGCAGGCCCGACGGGCGAAGTAGCAAAACGAGAATCAGAATCGCAAAAGCTACGGCATCGCGGTACGACGATTCGACGCCGATGTTGCTTCCATAGGCAACGACCATTGTTTCGGCGACGCCAATCAAGAGTCCGCCCAGCACGGCTCCCGGAATGTTGCCGATGCCGCCCAGGACGGCAGCCACAAATGCCTTGAGGCCAGTGATGATGCCCATCAAAGGATCAATGCTGGGATTGTATTGTGCCGTCAGGACACCGCCCGCCGCCGCGAGTGCCGACCCCAGAGCAAAGGTGAAGCTGATGACGAAATTGGTGTTGATGCCCATCAGTTTCGCCGAGTTGAGGTTGAACGAGACGGCGCGCATGGCCGTGCCGATTTTCGTTCGATAAATAACCCACTGCAACAGAAGCATCAGCGCAATCGAGACCCCGAAGATCACGATCTGCGGCTGCGAGATTGCAGCCCTGCCGAACAATCCGTAGGCGTCGCCTTTGATGAGAGAAGGGAAAGACTGCTGCGCTGCGCCCATGCGCGCCACAAAGAGGTATTCAATCAACAACGAAACGCCGATGGCGGTAATCAGCGTCGTCATGCGCGCGTATTTTCTGACCGGGCGATAGGCGAAGCGTTCAATCACCATGCCGATGATTGCTGCCGCGATCATCGAGCCGATCAGAACGAGAGCCAGCCCGCCCCATAATGAAGTGCCCACGGTGTCGGCATTGTACGCGAGGTTGTAGCCGAACAACTTCGACAGCCACAGCCCGCAGAATGCCCCGATCATGTAAACATCCCCGTGCGCGAAATTAATCAGGCGGAGAATGCCGTACACCATCGTGTAGCCGAGCGCAATCAGCGCGTAAATGGCCCCGACGTTGAGGCCATTAATGAGTTGT
>JACCVS010000439.1 GCA_013698055.1 Acidobacteriota bacterium | reverse complement strand
TACAAAGGGTTCGCTCGAGCGATTGCTTGACGCGCTTGCGGGTCATGATCACGAGACCGAAATCGTTGAACGAGAGAACCTTCGTCGGCGATTTATCGCCTTGCAAGGCTTCCTGCAAAGTCTGCATCACGCGGTTGCGGTTGCGACGGTCTTCCATGTCAATCAAATCGAGAACGATGATGCCGCCCAGATCGCGCAGACGAATTTGACGAACAATCTCGTCAACGGCTTCAAGGTTAGTACGCGTGATCGTGTCTTCAAGACGTGTGCCGCCTCGTCCCACGAATTTGCCCGTGTTGACATCAATGGCGACGAGCGCTTCGGTCTGGTTAATGACGAGATAGCCGCCGGAGCGCAGCCAGACGCGCGGCTTGATGGCCTTATCAATCTCAGCCTGCACGCCATAGGCTTCGAGAATCGGCGTCTCGCGCGTGTAGAGCTTGACGCGCTTGACCATGCGCGGCTGGATGCGGTTGATGAATTCAACGATCCTCAAATATTCTTCTTCAGAGTCAACGCGAATGGCCGTGAAATCCTCCGAGAGTTGATCGCGCAGGAGTCGCTGTACGAGGTCCAGATCGCGGTGAGCCATCGTCGGGGCTTTCATCTTCTCGGCGGAGCGTCGAATGTCAACCCACGTCCTGACAAGGTAGCGCGCATCGTCGCGCAAATCTTCTTCGCTGATGCCGACGCCCGCCGTGCGGACGATGAAGCCGCCCGATGGCACATCCTCTTCGGCGCGAATCGCCTGAATCAATTTACGCAGGCGCACTCGCTCGCCGTCGGATTCGATTTTGCGCGAGACGCCAACATGCTCGACCGTCGGCATGTAGACGAGGAAGCGACCCGGCAGCGCGATGTGCGAGGTGATGCGCGCGCCCTTCTTGGCGATGGGTTCTTTAGCAATTTGAACGAGGACTTCCTGTCCTTCGCGCAAGAGGTCTGTGATGGTCGGCTGGTGACGATTATCACGACGACCGCCGCCACTACTACGCTCACGCTGGCCGCCTCCGCTTCGCTCGCGTGGGGCACTACTACTACTGCCGCCGTTACCGCCACTGGGACGATCATCGCGCGAATTGCGCTCGGGACGATCCTGACGCTCGCGCTCAGGGCGACCACGCTCAGGACGGTCACGGTCAGAGCGCTCACGACGTGGTGGCATCTCACGTGGCTGTGCAGCAGCGGGAGCAACAGCAGGCGCAGCGGCAGCAATTGGAGCAGGCGCATCAGGTTTACTGCTCACCGGCTCCTCGACTTCCGCCGCCACCGTCGCCACTTCGCTCTCTTCATCTTTGCCGTTCGCGTGGTCTTCGCCGGTGCCATTGCCTTCCTGTGGTTTACCGGGACGGCGACGGCGACGGCCTCCGCGTCGCGTAGCGAGTTCGGC
Source organism: Acidobacteriota bacterium (assembly GCA_013698055.1). Lineage (GTDB taxonomy): Bacteria > Acidobacteriota > Blastocatellia > Pyrinomonadales > Pyrinomonadaceae > QHXM01. The sequence goes on along the minus strand of JACCVS010000439.1, from coordinate 4,032 downwards.
GCGTTTGCGACCGGTTGAAATGCTCGCCTCGGCATCCTTCAAATCCCCGTCATCGCCACTACCCGCCTCGAAGTGAGCGCCGTCGGCTGCTTTCGATGCGACGACGTCAGTGCGCTTGACGCGCTTCGCTTCGGATTCGAGCACGGCTATATCGGTTTCACCTTCATCCGACGCTCCGGTGATGGCTTTGCCGCGGCGCGTGCTGCTCTTTTTGCCTGCGGTCTTCTTGGCGGCTGCCGGTTTCTTGGCGGCGCTCTTCGGCGCGGCAGTTTTGCTGGCGCGCTTCATTGGCTTCGCGGTCTCTTCTTCAGGCTGTTTCTGCGGAGCTTTCGTTTCTTTCTTCGCGCTGCGCTTAGCCGTGGCGGTTTTGCCGCCTTTGGCTCCGGCTTCCGTTGCCTCTTGAGCCTCGCCTTCATCATCGCTGACGCGCTCAAAGGTTTGCGATGCGGTGGTCTCTTCGTTGATCTCGTCAATGAACGCGCCGACGTGAGCGGCAACCGTCTCCTGAACATAAGCAGGTTCGCGGTCTCCGCTCGTGGAAGCGAAATCGCTATCGTCTATGCGCTGAAACGAACCCGTAGAAGGAGCTTCCGCGCCGAACAGGGAGCCGACCTCTATTGTCGGCACGTCTTCCATATCGAACTCGACGGCGTGAATTTGATCGGAGATGCGCTCCTGAATCATCGCGTCCTTGAGCATCGCGCCGTTCTCGGCAGCAGCTTCGTCTTCATCAACGATGCGTTGGAACGAAGACCTATCGTCGATGAAAGGCGTGGTGATGTCTTCAAGTTTACTGGACGCGGCCTTGCTGGTCGGCTCAATTGGCGATTCGGTTGCGTAATCATCCGAGCCTTTTCCGCGCCGTCGCCCGCGCCGCCCGCGCTTTCTCCCGCCGCCTTCCGCTTCCTGCGACAATTCTTCTGTCTGGGACTCTTCCATCCGGGCGGGTGGCTGGATGGTCGTGACCTCCGGCGCTTCGTCCATAGCAGTCTCGTCGGCTGCTTCTTCCGGTTCCGCATCAAGGAGGGGTTCGGCGCGCTCCTGCGTGGCTTCCATGCGATGCTCGCGCTCAATCCGCGACTGTTCAATGTGTTCCTGCGCAGCTCGCGTAGCTTCGGTTGCGTCCACCTTTTTCGATTTATCTATGACGATGCGCTCGAACTCTTCTTCTTCATCGAAGAAGTCCGAAACGTAAAGGAAGGCGTCGCGCTCAAGCCCGACATCTACGAAGGCTGATTGCATACCGGGCAGAACGCGCATCACGCGTCCTTTGTAAATGTTGCCGACGATGCCCTGATTCTCTTCGCCACGCTCGATATAGAACTCCGTGACGCGCTCGTTTTCGATGATGGCGATTCTTTTTTCGCGTCCATTGACGCTGACGATTAACTCTTTTGACATGTTGACTAAAGTCTCTCCTGAAAAAACGGCGACGAAAAAATAGAGCGCGAAGCAGAGAGGCAGACACGCGTCTCCTCGGACGCGCGGTTCATGCAGCTTCCGCTCATGTTTAATTTGTTGGCCGTGGATTGAACGGTGCGAAGTGACTGGCGCTCTCCTCCAGCGTGCCTCGTCGTGAGGCACGCTATCGTTGAGTCCGGCACACGTTGGGCGAGGCAGACGCGCTCGCCTGAAATTACTGAAATGATTTGAAAATTGCTGACAGTTGGTAGTTGTGCGCGCTTTGGCTTCGACACAGAAGCAAAGAGGCGCATGAAGTCGCGCGGGCGTGAGTGATAGCTGACTCGAAGTCTCTCTTCCGCCGTGGCGTGAGAGAAGTCCGGCTTGAACAAAATGGGAATCCCCGACAACCGCTTTCTCGTGCGCGACTACTACTGTTCGAGCTGCCGACTCTGCGATCAGGGAGCACGCATCTTAAAAAATCTGCGCGTGCTCAAAAACCTGCTGGCGGCGTAAATCCTCTGATGTAGTTAACGCTTCATTCACTCGGGTCAGATTCGCTGGCGCGCTTTTAATCCGGTCGCTTCGGCGATTTGACCCGGACGGCTGTCAATCAAAAGTTGATGCACGCGGGGGCCGTGAATACACGACCCGAAAAATTCTGTGTCTCGCCTGTCAGGGCGCACCGGGAAACCGCTGTTTACCTGTGCTTCGCTTCATCAAAAATGCTCTGGCGCGTACATACGCCGTGGCCGTTATGAATGGAACAAGGCAGGACGAGCAATCAGGAGTATAACCGAGAGGATGGGCAAACGGGAAGCCGGAACGCAGCCTTCAGATGTATGAACCGGGAAAGCCACTGACTTCGGCAGTTATGGCATGGAGGATGCGAGGGTCAAGCGAGAGGACTCGCTCTGGCGCATTCCTGCGTCCGGGTGGAGTAAACCGCCTATGCATTCCAGCACAGTGCGGGGTATCTTGACGCGCATTCTCGTTTCATGAAAGTCAAATGAAGCCTTAACCGCCCTCTCGAAGCCTTGAAACAGATAAAAGCTCAGTAGCCGGGTGATTAATGATGAAGAGTCCACTTTCTGTTGACGAAGGTACTGATAAATACCACAACCCGCTCTCTTACGAAGGCTCGATTGAGGATATCAGCGAGCGCAAGCGTGTCGAAGAAGCGTTGCGTGAATCGGAAGATCGCTACCGGGCTTTTGTCGCAAACAGTTCGGAAGCGGTCTGGCGTTTTGAGATTGATGTGCCCGTTTCAATTGATCGCCCGGTGGATGAGCAGATCGAGCATTTTTACAAGTATGCCTATCTCGCCGAATGCAACGACGTGATGGCTCAAATGTATGGGCTAACGAATGCGGAAGAGATTGTCGGGATGAGAATGCAGGAACTTCTCCCTCCTTCTGATCCGCAAAACATTGCCTATCTCACTAGCTTCATTGAGTCTGGATACAGGTTGATTGACGCCGAATCGCAGGAGCAGGATCAGGAAGGCAAGACGAAATGCTTTCTGAATAACCTGATCGGTATCGTCGAAGAAGGGCACATCAGTCGAGCCTGGGGAACGCAACGCGACAATACCAACCGCAAACGCGCCGAAGAAGCTCTCCGCAAATCTGAGAGAGAACTAAGGCTGATTGCGGAGAACTCAACCGAGGCCATCTTCGCATTTGACATGAACCGCCAGTTGATTTACGTCAACCCGGCTATCAAAGTCTTGACGGGCTACAGTGCTGACGAGTTGCGTGAAAAGGGTTTCATTCCGTGGATACACGGGGACGACGAAGCGCGGATGATGGAATCCTGGGAAAGCCTGTATGAGGGGCGAGGGTTTACCAATCAAGAATATCGTCTCATTACAAAAGATGGACAGGAAAAATGGGGCATGTCTTCGTGGGGGCCGCTCTTCGATGAGGATGGCCATCAGGTAGGAGTTCAGGGGCGCGAGACAGAAATTACCGAGCGCAGACTTGCAGCAGAGGCGTTGAAGGAGGCAAACCAACGTGCCATTATCAAGTACGAGCGGCTGTTGGAAAGAATCTCTTCGCTCGGGCAGACGCTGGGCGTGGCCCGTGATCTTCAGACGGTTTTTCGAGCCTTGCGAGATTTCGCGCAGGTTTCCGCTCCCTGTGATTCGATTGTCATTTCGCTTTGTGATACCGAGTGCAGTGAGCGCACCGCTGCCTATGCATGGTCGGATGGAGAAGAACTGGATTTATTGACCTTTCCGGTGATTAAACTCAACGATGGCCCGGCGAGCCGCGTGATTGCGACCCAGACAGTTCTCATTACGCACGACTTTCGTAAGGTTGGCCGGGAGAGGGGACTGGTGACGGTTGGTGACTCACCTGAGGGGCGTTTGCCTGATTCTGATTTAATTGCCCCGATGACGATCAAAGGCAGAACAATGGGCATCATCGAAATACAGAGTTATGAGTCTAATGCTTATATGAGCGAGCATTCTATCGCCATTCGCATGGCGGCTAATCTGGCGGCCATCGCCATTGAGAACGTGAGCCTCTTCCATGCGGAGCGCGAGAAAGAGGAACAACTTCGCCAGTCGCAGAAGATGGAAGCTGTTGGGAAACTCGCGGGCGGCATCGCTCATGACTTCAATAA
>JACCVS010000385.1 GCA_013698055.1 Acidobacteriota bacterium | reverse complement strand
GTCAAAGACGGCTATTTGAAGATGGAAGACATTTATCGCAACGTGCCCAAAGATCAGTGGCCAAAGCCGACGGAATCAGCAACAGCAACCGGAACGAGCGGCAACACCAACACAAGCACGTCGCCCGCCGGGGCGAATGCGAGCGCAACGCCTGCGACTGCGAAGTAAAGCGAAGTAGGATTATGAGCGACGAACGTGAAGCTTTCAGTCCGCTGCCTTCTTCCATTCATAGCTATGACATGACAAACGCGGGCGGCTCTCCTCTATTGGAGATGCGCGATATCACTAAAACTTTCCCCGGCGTGCGCGCTTTGGACGGCGTGACGTTTGATCTCCACGCCGGGGAAATTCATGCACTCGTCGGCGAGAACGGGGCCGGCAAGTCCACTCTAATGAAAATTCTCGGCGGAGTTTACCCGCACCCGCAGTATGGCGGGGAGATTCTCGTCGAGGGCGAGTTGCGCCGCTTCAATGGCGTGCGCGAAGCGGAAGCAGCCGGGATAGCAGTAATCTATCAGGAACTTTCGCTCGTCAAAGAGATGACCATTGGCGAGAATATTTTCCTGGGGCGCGAGCCACACAGCTTCGGCATTATCCGCTGGGACGAAATCTATAGCCGCGCCGGAAAATTGCTCGCCGATCTTCATCTCAAGCTAGACCCGCGAACTCCCGTCGGTCATCTCGGCATCGGGCAGCAGCAAATGGTGGAGATCGCCAAAGCCCTCTCGCAGGAAGCACGCATCCTCGTTCTTGATGAGCCGACCGCTGCACTGACAGGCGCAGAAGTCGAATCACTCTTCAACATTCTCAACCAGCTTCGCTCGCAAGGCGTCGCGATGGTCTACATCTCGCACAAGCTCGACGAAGTGTTTCATCTCTCGGATCGCATCACGGTTCTGCGCGACGGGCGCACGGTCGGAACTGAGCGAACCACTGAACTCACGACAGCCAGCGTTATTGCGTGGATGGTCGGGCGCGAAGTCGGGGACATCTTTCCAGAACAGAATCACGAGCACGGTGAGGTTGCGCTTGAAATCAAAAACATGAGTGTCGAAGATCCGAACCTCGCAGGCAAAAAGCTCGTGGACAATATTAGTTTCAACGTGAAGCGTGGCGAAGTCCTAGGTGTTGCCGGGTTGATGGGCGCGGGACGAAGCGATTTATTGATGGCGATCTTCGGGGCGCACGCGGGGCGCACAATCGGAAATGTCCTGGTTGAAGGAAAGCCCGTCCGCATCACTCGCCCTTCGGATGCGATTCGAAACGGCATCGGATTCGTCACGGAAGACCGTAAGAGGTTCGGCCTGATCCTGGATCAAACCATCCTGAACAACATGACGCTGGCGGGACTGAAACATCTTTCCGGGCGCTTTGTCACGAGCACTGATGCTGAGGCGGCTGCGGGCGAGCGTTCGATGCAGAAGTTACGCATCAAGGCGAATTCTGTCTTCGCAGTTGCGGGCACTCTCTCGGGCGGCAACCAGCAAAAGGTCGTACTCGCCAAGTGGCTCTTGACCAACCCACGCGTGCTTTTTCTTGACGAGCCGACGCGCGGCATTGATGTCGGCGCGAAGCAGGAGATTTACGCGCAGATCAACGAACTGGCACGCAAGGGGCTGGCAATCGTCCTCGTCTCTTCCGAGTTGCCGGAAGTTCTCGGCCTCTCGGATCGCGTCATCGTTCTGCACGAAGGCCGCGTCACCGGCGAGTTCTCCCGCGCACAGGCGACACCCGAAGCGGTGATGTCTTGCGCGACAGGAAGCGCGCAGCACTCAACATAGACAGCATTAACAAGATCATCAGGATTAAGAATATGAAATCATTGCTATCCTTCTTCTCTTTATCCTGTTCATCCTGTCTGTCCATAATTTATAAGCCGGAGTCTCCGCATGAATGAGACAGCCAACGAACCTGCGATAGATCGTCCGCCCGTGACTGCCGATGTAGCGCCTCAGACGCGGATTGGTGGGCTTAAAGTTCCGACCGAGCAGTTGCGCGCGTACACCATGCTCTTTGCGCTCGCGGCTATCTGGGCATACTTTCATTACGGCACGGGTGGAATTTTCCTGACGCCGCGCAATATGTCCATTTTGCTTCAGCAGATGGCCGTGACGGGCGTGCTGGCGGTCGGGATGCTGATGGTCATCGTGGCTGGTCAGATTGATCTTTCGGTGGGGTCTGTCGTCGGTTTGACGGGTGGCGTCGTGGCAATGCTTCTGGTGTGGCAAGAGTGGGGACTCATACCCGCATTGCTTGCCGCCATCTTGCTTGGGGTCGCCATCGGGGCGCTGCATGGCGCGCTGATAGCTTACATGAACATCCCCGCTTTCATCGTCACACTCGGGGGCTTGCTCGCGTGGCGCGGAGTCATTAAAGGTATCAGCGAGGGCAGCACGGTTCGCGTCAACATCCCCGCGTTCAAAGCCATTGGCGGCAACTACGTCGGCCCCTTTATTGGTAACATCATCGCTGCTGTGGCCGTCGCCTTCATCGTGTGGATGACTTTGCGCCGCAACCGCGCGCGCGTGCGTCACGGCCAACCTGCTGCCAGTCTGCTCAGCACCGTGGTGAGAATCGCGCTGTCTGGGGCAGTCGTCGTCGGGTTCATCATGGTGATGAACGCTTACGAGCTTGCTCCTGGCGTGTACGCGGGACTGCCGATTTCGGTGCTCATCTTTCTGGCAGTCGCTTTGCTGGGTGCGTTTTTGACGCAGAACACGACGTTCGGGCGCTACCTCTTCGCCATCGGCGGAAACCCGGACGCGGCGCGTCTTTCAGGCATCAGCATTCGCAAGCATATCCTGATGGTTTTTTGCGTTATGGGCGCGTTGACAGGTGTTGCCGCTATCATCTTCACGTCCAGAGTTGGGAGTGGTGCGCCCGACGCGGGAGTCCTGCTGGAGCTGGATGCGATTGCGGCGTGCGTGATTGGCGGCACGAGCTTGATGGGAGGTCGGGGAACGATCTTCGGCGCATGTCTCGGCGCGCTCATCATGGCGAGCCTCGATAACGGGATGGGTCTCCTCGGCGTGCAGGATTATAAAAAGGATATTATCAAGGGCGCGATTCTAGTCGCCGCAGTCGGGCTGGACATGCTAGGAAGAAAACGCGGGTGATGCACTCTCTTTGATTTCTCGGGTGAAAGTCAGAAGTTTAGGGCTGAAGTTAGATGAAGTGTCTACAATTAATTACTGCTGAAACAACTATGATAGAACCAGACAAACATAAAGCTGACAAGAGCGCTGAGAGCGAGCTTGTCATCGCCGCCGATCTCGGCGGAACGAATCTCCGCGTGGCAACAATTGACCGGCAGGGGCAAATTCACGAACGTGTCAAACAACGCACGCCGAAAGCCGAGAAGGCCAGCGAGATTGTTCACGCCATCGTGACTGCGGCGCGAGAGTGTGAGCGTCGCAGCATAGCCAATGGCGCGCAGATTCGCGCCGTCTCGGTCGTCGTGCCCGGCACTGTGCAGGTGGAAACCGGAGTCGTGATGAAAGCTCCGAACGTGCCTTCACTCGACGGCTTTCGTCTTGCCGCAGCCTTGCAGAGCGAGTTGCAGTGGCCAGCCGTGCTTGAGAATGATGCCAACGCTGCCGCCGTCGGCGAGATGTGGAAGGGAGCGGGGCAAGGGCGCAGCACAATCATCTGTGTGACATTGGGGACGGGCGTCGGCGGCGGAATCATCCTTGATGGAAAATTATGGCGAGGCGCTGACGGGTCAGCGGGCGAGCTTGGTCACATTGGCGTCGAACCTTTCGGCGGCGTCGCCTGCACGTGCGGTAGTCGCGGCTGTCTGGAAGTCTTCGCTTCGGCGACAGCAATTGTCCGCATGACGCGCGAGGCGAGACCACGCTATCCGAATTCACCGCTGCATACGAGTGAGGAACTAACCGCCAGGAGCATTTACGAAAGCGGAATTGAAGGCGACGAGTTGGCGCTCGAAGTCTTTCGCCGGATGGGGATTTCTTTGGGAGTCGGGTTGGCTAGTCTCATTAATATCTTCAACCCGGAGATGATCGTCATTGGCGGAGGTGTTGCCGCGGGCTGGGATTTGTTCATCGCTCATGTGCGCGAACAGATTGCGGAACGAGCATT
>JACCVS010000346.1 GCA_013698055.1 Acidobacteriota bacterium | reverse complement strand
GAAACGCGCGGACGCCTCGGCATCACCGATGGCCTTGTTCGTATCTCGGTTGGTATCGAAGACACCGAGGATATTATTGCCGATTTAGATCAGGCATTGGAGAAAGCTTAGTAAATAGTAAATGGTAAATGATGTATGGGCGAGCCACTTTTCGTCCTGACACCATTTACTATTCACCGTTTACCATTTACCAACTTATGATCGTAGAGCTTCACGCAAAATCCGACGTTGGCCGTGTCCGGCGAGGGAATGAAGACAACTTCCTGATCCTCGATCTGACGGTGAATCAGGCCTGGACTAACTCCGACGGCGGAGAAATGCCCGAGCCGTTGCGCCAGTTCGAGTGTGGTGAGAAGGGCGTCGTGCTGGTCGTCTCGGATGGAATGGGTGGCGCGCTCGCCGGCGATGTGGCTAGCCGTATGGCCGTCGAAACCGTTCGTGAAATGCTCGTCGGTAGTGAAGCGGAAGAGCAAGAGACAGAGGGTGACGAAGAGAAAGACCTTGTTGATTACCTGCGCCATGCCACCGTTTATGCCAATCTGGCGATTCATCACCGCAGCCAGGAAGACACGCGCTGTTCCGGCATGGGCGCGACCTTTACGGGTGCGGCCATCAAAGGCGATTTGCTGGATTTAGTTCAAGTCGGTGACAGCCGCGCGTATGTGATTCGCGGCGATCAGGTCAAGCTCGCGACCAAAGATCAATCACTCGTTCAACAACTCGTGGATGTCGGGCAGATTAGCGAGTCCGAAGCCGAAACGCACATGTTTCGCAACGTCATCCTTCAGGCGCTCGGCGCGCAAAGCGAATTGACGCCCGTGACGGGAAGGCTTCGCATCCGGCGCGGCGACATCCTTCTGCTTTGCAGCGATGGATTATCCGGGAAGCTGCGCGCCGAAGATATACTCCGCATTGTTCAGAGTTCTAAGGGTGATTTGGCTGCCGCCGCCACCAGTTTAATTGATGAGGCCAATGAGCGGGGCGGCGAGGACAATATCACGGTTGTGCTGGCGCTTTTCGCGGGCGACGATCTTCAAGAACCGAAGTCGGAGCGCATCACTATCGAGTTACCGCCGATGGAAGAAGACGCCACGCTCGGTGACACCGAACAACCTGCTGAACCCGTGTAACGCCTGCCTGAACTTTTCAGAGAAACAATTGACAACCCCGGCTGCCGCCATTAACATCCGGCTCGCGCCCAAATTTTGTACGCTTAATTCAAAAAGTCTCTTTCGCTTCCCTGTGTTCGACGAGTGCGCGCACCTCAGCAGCCAGAATCCATCTGGGCAAATAATTTTTACCAGTGCGTCTACTCTGCATTAACCATCGGTGGACTGAATTACGCGTTATAAAATAGGGACTGCTCGATTCCGAAGTCTTTTGTTATTTTCGACGGGTTGCTTTTGGAAAACCCATAACCCCTGGCGTGCAGCGCAATTTGGGCTTTTCGGCTGATACCAGCGCGCCAAAGACGATGAGGAGAGATTGCACAGATGTTTCAACACCTACTGAAAAGAAAATCAATTTTACTGACGGTTTGCTGCCTGGCAATTGCCTTGCTGGCGATCCCTGTCACAACTCAAAATAGTCAGGCCGATGATTTGTCCGGTCGTGAATTGCTCAGCGTCACGCGCGTCGCGCATGGCGGTGCCGAATACGCTGGACTTCAATATGTGACGGTACGCGCCGACGGCTTCGTCAACGCCTCCGCATTTGCGTCAGCGGGCGCAACAGCTTTGACCGGCGCGGTCGAGGTCAAAGTCGGCCTCGCCGACTACCAGGATCGTGACATGCGCCGCCGGCTCGACATCAGTCCGATGGGCGCGATGGCGGCGATGGGCGGAGGGCCGACGTTCCTAGTCTATACGGGCACACAGGGTGGCGGAATGCTGCTTGGCAACGAGATTCGCGTCAGCGAGATTTCGGCATCGCGCCAGTGGGCGATGATGGGCTTTAACACTCTCAATCGCGCCATCGAAGGCCAGCTCGTAACGAAACGCCAACCTGACCAGGGCAACAACTATGTAGTTGAAGTCGAATTTACCAACAACGACACTGTCCGCTACTGGATCAACAAAAGCAATTTCCTGATTGATAAAGTAGCCACGCGCTACAAGAGCCAGGTGATGATTGAGGAAGACCGCAGCGATTACCGCAAAGTTAGCTGCATGACGCTTCCCTTCCGCATCGTCACCAAATTGCGCGGTCAGCGCCTCGCCGACCTGACAATCAACAGCTATGACTTGCAAACGGTTGTGCCCAGCGGGCGATTCACGATGACTGCAATGCCATAAGGATTGCAAAACTAAAAGACAAAAGGGCAGACGAGGAGCATTTCTCCTGTTTGCCCTTTTGTCTTTTAGTTTTCTAACGACCAAGCCCACTTGCCGCTCAAAGCTGGGAGGCCGTTCATAAGAAGTCCCGTCCAATGCCCTGCCGGTCTGCTGTTTTCCTTTACTCTTTTCTTCTGTAGGATTCCAGGTATCCACAGCCTGAGCAACCGAAAGTAACAATTTCAAAGGTCTTGTCTGCTGGAGCTTTCGTGCCTGTCCATAACGACGATTCTGGCCGTCCCTCGACCCACTGGCTTGGCATTGTGCCACGGCCTATTTCAGCAATCCAACCTTCTCTCATATCGGTGCCACACTTTGGGCATTCGGGGTTTTGGTGCATGGAAATCTCCTCATAGCATCTTGCTTTTCTCTGGCATCGCTTCCGACAAGCCCTTGCCCTTGTAGGCTACCTTCGCCTCTCTCCACTTTCAGGCAGCGCCGCCTGTCGCCAGTCGCGGCTTTCTCCGATGCGACGAACATAGATGCTTGCGCCTTGCACGCGCTCGACCTCGACACGGTCGCCGGCTTCAAGCGGTTCTTCGCCTTCCGCCGGATACGCCGTCCACGTCGAACCGAAGACTTTCACAGCCCCTTCATGGAGCGCGCCCTCGCTTGAAGAAACAACCGTACCGATTTTTCCCGGCAAGGCATCAACGCCGCTCTTCAAATCAGTGCCCGCCTTCTCGCGCGAGAAATAGTTGACGAAAATTGTTCGAGAGGCCGCGGTGAGCGCAATTGAAACGAGCGCGAAGATGAGGAATTGCAGCGAGAGGCTCGTGATGCCGACGAGTCCGGCGAAGGCTGCGGCGAGCGCGCCGATGCCGAACCAGAGCAGGACAAAGCCAGGCGTAAAAATCTCCGCAACGATTAAAATCACGCCCAGTACCGTCCACAAAATCCATGTCCAGGAAGCATCCATTTTTATCTCTTCTCGCCCCGCATTCTTTCAGGCAGAGGCGTTAAAATCTCTGTCGTATTCTCGGTTATGCTTTGCGCCCCGATGAACTGTGAGGTGTCGGCTGCATTCAGAGCAGGCGCAGACCCGGTTTCTTTTAAGGCGGGTTGAATCGCGTTTTCGTCTCGCCCCCGTTTGAGTCTGCGACGCAACTTGAGTCCGATGAAGAAAGTCGAAACTTGCCAGGCGGCGATGCTGACGCAAAGTGCGGCGGCTAAAGCAACCGGCCATTTCATGCCGCCGGGAAGTTGAGTTGTATAAAGAAGAATAGCGGAGAAGAGAGCAGCGATGGCGCTGAACCCGTTCAGGAAGAGCATTATCTTAAGGTGCTGTTCGGGTGTCTCTCCGCCCCATTTGACCCTGCTCGCCTTGAGGTCGGGAAGCCACTCTCCGCAGCGCTTACAATAAGAGTTCGCGGTCTGGCTTTCGGTACCGCAATTTGGACAAAACATCGCTCCCCTCGACTCTTCCAATCAACCCTTGAACATATTCTTCATGACGAACCAGATATTAGCCGGGCGCTCTGCCAATCGCCGCATGAAGTAAGGATACCAGTGCTTTCCGTACGGCACATAGACGCGCACGTTGTAACCGTCTTTAGCCAGCTTCGTCTGAAGATCGCGGCGTATTCCGTAGAGCATCTGAAATTCAAAGGCCTCTTTGCTTATCCCCTCGCGCTCGGCGTGCTCAATGGTCGCTTCGATCATCTTCGGATCGTGCGTCGCGATGCCGTGGTAGATACCGGAAGACAGCAGTGTCCTCATCACCCGCACGTAATTATCATCCACATCCTTTTTATCAGGAAATGCAACATCAGGCCCCTCGTTGTAAGCGCCTTTGCAGATGCGGATACGGGCGGGGATTTTCAGAATGTCCTCAACGTCATCGGAGGTTCGCCGCAGGTAAGACTGCAACACGATGCCGACATCATTTAATCCAAATTCGGCGCGCAGACGCTTGAAAATATCTATCGTCACCTGTGTGACATTTGACGCTTCCATGTCAACGCGAACGAAGTTGCCGCGACGGGCTGCGTCCTCGACCACCTTGCGCGCGTTTTTGTAGGCAAGCTCAGGGTCAATTTCCAGGCCGAATTGCGTCAGCTTGATGGAAACGTTCGAGCGAATGCCCGTTTCGTCTATGCGGGAGAGAATCTGTAGATACTCGCGAACCTCTTCCTCGGTTTCGGATGCAACAGCGACGGATTCGTTGAGGTGGTCGAAGGAAGCCGTGCCTCCTTTGGCATTAATCTCGCGAATCGCGGCGGTGGCTTCTTCGATATCATCCCCCGCGACAAAACGGTGCGTCATCTTCTTGAAAACGCGAAAGCGCGTTGCAAAATCCTTCAGCCCCTCGCGGCGGGATAAATAGAGCAGCGCGTTTCTCGTTACCAT
>JACCVS010000315.1 GCA_013698055.1 Acidobacteriota bacterium | reverse complement strand
GTCCCGGCACATGACGAGCGCGATTTTGAGTTCGCACAGAAATACAGCTTACCCATCCGGCGTGTCATCGAGCGCATCTCGCACGAACAGGAAGCAATCGAACATGACCCCACGCGCGAGGATCAGTCCATAGCGATGCCGCACGCTTTCTCGGATTACGGCATCCTGGTCAACTCGGGCGATTGGAGCGGGAAGCTTTCCGAAGACGCGATGGGGGAGATGGCGCTCGCAGCTTCGGAGAAAGGCTTTGGCGAAGAGGCCGTGACGTATCGCCTGCGCGATTGGGGCATCTCGCGCCAGCGCTTCTGGGGCGCGCCCGTGCCAATTATTTACTGCGATAAGTGTGAAGTTGTGCCCGTGCCGGAGAAAGATTTGCCCGTGACGCTGCCGGATCGCGCGGCGTTCACAGGCACGGGCGAATCTCCGCTCGCTGGCGTGGCGGAGTTTGTCAATACGACTTGCCCGCAGTGTGGAGGCGCGGCGCGGCGCGAGACGGACACGATGGACACTTTCGTTGATTCGTCTTGGTATTTCTTCCGCTACGCAGACCCGCGCAATGATCGGCAGCCGTTCGATCCGGCGAAGGCAGCTTACTGGACGCCCGTCTCGCAGTACATCGGCGGCATAGATCACGCCGTCATGCACCTGCTCTACACGCGCTTCTGGACGAAATTCATGCGCGACATAGGGCTGGTTAGCTTTAATGAGCCGGTGCTGAGATTGATGACGCAGGGCATGGTGACAAATCAGGTCGAAGGGACGAACGAGTGGAAGAAGATGTCAAAGAACCTCGGCAACGGCGTTGACCCTGACGACATGATCGCGGCTTATGGGGCTGATGCCGTGCGCCTCTACATGCTGTTCGCCTCGCCGCCGGAGAATGAATTGCGCTGGCAGGAGACGGGCATTGAGGGCGCTGTGCGTTTCCTGCGGCGCGTCTACGGGATGGTCTGGCGATGGCACGAGCGCCTTTCGGATGCGCTGCAAAAACAGAATGCTCCGGGCGCGGAAGAGTTTTCATCAGAAGCTCGCGCTTTGCGCCGCAAAACTCACCAGACGATTGCGCGTATCACAGGAGATTTCGATGAGTTGCACTTCAACACGAGCGTCGCCGCGTTGATGGAACTCTCGAACACTTTGAGCGACTTTGGCGCAGAGCCGCAAACAGCGTCGGCTTCAGATGTGTATGCGGTGCGCGAAGCCCTGGAATCGCTTGTGCTGATGCTCACGCCGTTTTCTCCGCATGTTGCCGAAGAGATGTGGGCGGCTCTGGGATACGCGGGCGGCGTTCTCGGCGACGAGGCGCACTGGCCGCAACTGGACGAAGAACTGGCGCGCAGGGAAGAACTGGAAATCCCTGTGCAGATCAACGGCAAGCTGCGCTCGCGTATTCGCGCAACGCCCGACACGCCAGAAGCCGAGCTGCGCGAGGCCGCGCTGGCCGACGAAAAAGTACAAAGCTTTATGGCGGGGCGCGAAGTCGTCAAAGTAATCGTCGTCCCGCAACGCCTCGTTAACATCGTCGTGCGATAAGCATAGTGGGGCAGGCAATGTCTGTCTGCCCCACTATGCTCCTACTCCTCGAATCTTTATAAAGAACAGCACACGATACACCCATCACAGCCTCACAATTATTCTTCTCATCGCAGGATTAGCATTTATTCTCGCGTCGTCGGTCAGCGTCAGTTCACAATTCGCGTTAACGTCTACGCCCCCACACGTTCCAACGGTTTCGTAGAAATTTAACTGTTTACTGACCGCTATTCTTCTTATTAACGACCGACCAGAAACGCGCCGCAAGGCGCTCACGCTCCTCTTCGCTTTGCGGCGGGCGAAAGCTGCGTCGAACTTTAATCTCCAAGCCGGTGGCAATCTCAATCCATTCGGCGGATGTGCGCTCGCTTCTCTTAACAGATTCGACCGCGAGCGAGGCCAGCGACGGAGCGGACGCCAGAGACATTGACGGCGCGGGCGATGGCTCAGGCTGAGCGTTCTTCAGGAGCGGCTGCGTGACGCGAAAACCGTGCTCGTCCCCGGCGCTCTGGATAATTTTCCTGTGCCCCGCACGATTTGACTCTGAAGATGAATTGAGAGCGGTTGTGACTAGTTGTTCGAGAGCGTTAATGTCGAGCACGGCCATGAATTCCCTGATCTTGAAGACAGACCAGTGATCGGCGAGCAGCTTTTTAACGGCGAGCAGGCGCAGCAGGTTTCCGTAGTTGAAAAGAATGGCGGAGCCTGAATGCCCGGACGGTGCGCCGAGCAGGGCTTCGCTCAGATAATGGCGCACGATGCGCGGCGTGATTCCCAAGCGAACGTTGCCGCGCGCAGGCTCCTTGCTGTACTGCTCAATGAGCGAACCGGCAGCAGCCGCGAGCGCCTCGACACCCTTAAACTCACGCCCTCTGAGCTTCTCCAATTCGTTCATGGCCGCAATATAGGCTTCACAATACCTGTTGTCAAAAGAGCAATTGGTCGGATGGTGAGGGAGTTTGGTTGAGTTAGAGTTAGAGGATGCGGACTTTTTTTATTGCCCGCTTCTTGAAGTTTTAACGCTCACTCCGACAAGGTACATTCTCATTTATATGTACCAGCTTTGATCTCTTGAGCAGCAACCTTACTCGATAAATGAATATCTTCCGCTCTCTTGGCGAAAGCTCTGAGAGCCTCAGGCAATAATCTATCTCTCCTTCTTTGCCCCAACGGATTGCGGTTTTTGCCAGACGCTTGCCGCGTGCTTTTTCATAGCCAGTGATGAATTTATCAAATTTCTCCTGAGCCTGTCGGTTAATGCCGCAGCAGATGCTATAGAATGAGACCACCAACCTTGATTTCCACTCTCTGGCCTGTATCCGAGCATTAGCAACAATAGGCGAAGCCATTAGACCTAATAAAAGAGCAAGGCTGAACGCGAAACATTTTATGTTTTTCATCGTCACTCTATTTCTTCCAGTTATAGCCTTCACCGTCTCACAGATATAACATTAGACGCGGTGTGGTTCACAGACCTCTTGACGTGCCATTCGTTTCTCGCTTGATAAATTTCAAAAATACAAAGCGTCCATTCTCAAACTTGTAATAACGCGCACCGGCACTCTCATCCGTATCAACCCTCAAGCCGGAAAATATTATCAGCTTACTATCAAGCTTACACTCGACAGGTCTGAAGTCTTCGTCAACGTCATAATTCTGGCCGATAGGAGAAGGAAGCCATAATGATACCTATGCACCAAAGAATCTTTAGAACAGATTTCATATCACTTACCTTAGTAGGGACTAGCGCCTAACGATTGAATTGACGTGGCGCGAAACCGCCGCCACACAAGCAAATGGAAAACACGCAACTCGATAACAAGGTAGCTGTTTCGCCCTCACGTCCAATGATTTGTTATGCCGCCCGTGATTGAGAGCGAGTTTCTGTTTTTATTCACGAAACTTAATTTGGACAGATGACGTTCGCGTGTCGCGCAGCCATAAGCCATTTGCCTTTTTTCTTCATCCAAATATTCGTATAGCGGCGGCGCACAGTTTGTCCCGCTAGCGGAGCATTGCCGATTGGTTTGACTGTTTCCAATCCCATTACGACGGCGGTATCTCCGTGGAATACTATGGATTCAATCTCCCGCACGAACGAAGAATAAGTGGCGATGCCCGCACGGAATTGCTTTAAGACTTCCGCTCGTCCTTTGGCAACCTGACTGTTTGGAGCATTGACAGTATATTCTTCCACCCAAATCTTCTCCAACGCCGCCAAGTCCTGCCGTAGAACCGCATCGGCTTCGGCAAGGTCGAGTTTTCTGATTTCTTGTTCGAGCGCGTCATTGCGTTTTGCACTCTGACCGAACACAAAACTGGTTGCGACAAAGATAATGATTGTAACGAGTAAAATTGACTTCATCTTTTTCTCCTTCTCGTCTTCTCACGATCTTACATCAACGGTAAAGCGGCATAACTACTGATTAAGCCACAATGTGCAGTATGCCAGTCAAAATTATAGTGGTGAGCCAGGCTGTGCGACTTTATCACGCTTTCTGGGTTATGTTTTTAGATAAATTCCTTTAGGCGCTAATACCCACTACTGTCACACCCCACCTCTGCGCGTTGCGTTGACTCTCTTCAAAAGGTTTCCGCAGCGCATTGAACGGAACATCACGTTCTTCTACTCTTGCCACAAGGGCCTTTCTTTGATACATCTGTGTTTCCTTTAGAGAATAATGTTGTTTCATGCGAAGCAACCATTCCTCCTACGAAAACAACCATGTTTCCAAAGGAAAGCGATTAGCTTCCATTAGAAGATTCAAAGATTCCTTTGATTTTAGACGTGATTCATCGGGGTGGAAGCCGAATTTCGGCAGAGATGGTTCGTGAGGGGAGAAAAAGACCGTGAGATTAAGAATAAAGGCTGCTCTGTTTTCCGTTCTGATGCTGGCGTGCGTTTGGACTGGCGCTGTGGCTCAGCAAACATCCAATACCGTCCAGCTCGTCATCGAGGGCAAAGTGATCCGCGTCTCCGATGGCGACACCATCGCCGTCCTGGACAAAGATAACAAGCAGCACAAAATACGTTTCCAGGGAATTGATGCGCCCGAATCGAAACAGGATTTCGGACAGGCTTCAAAAGAGAATCTCTCCAAGATGATCTTCGGCAAGCAGGTCACGGTCGTTTGGGAAAAGGTGGACAAGTACCGGCGCACCGTCGGCAAAGTTCTGTTGGATGGAAAAGACATCAACATCGAGCAGGTCAAGGCCGGATTCGCCTGGCACTACAAGAAATATGCTGACGAGCAGCCGCCCGAAGACCGATTCACTTACGCTCGGGCAGAAGAGACAGCGCGTGCAGGCAAGCTCGGTCTGTGGCAAGACCCGAATCCCACGCCACCCGGTGAATGGAGAGTCGAAGTCAAAACCGAAAGGTGGGGGCCAGCGCCGCCCGATGGCACCGTCATCGGCAACAAGAGCAGTAAGAAATATCACAGGGCGGATTGTCCTGGCTACCGCGACATGAGCGAGAAAAACCGCGTCTTCTTCAAGACGGTGGAGGAAGCGGAAGCCGCAGGGTACAAGCGCGCAGGGAATTGTTCGCCGGAGATTTCAGCTTCGAGAGCAGCATCTGTGCCAAAGACGAGCACAATTTCTGCTCAAGCGCAGTCGGCGCAAGCCGTGCCGGTTGCTGCGCCTGCAAGTGTCGCGGCAACGGCCACGATGCCTGCGGCTGTGACAGGGGAGATCATCGGCAACAAGAACAGTAAGATTTACCACCGAGCAAATTGTCCTGGCTACAAAAATGTCTCGGAAAAGAACCAGGTCAGGTTTAAGAATGTCGAAGAAGCTGAAGCCGCCGGTTACAGAGTGGCTAAGAATTGCCCAGCACCGTAAGAATTGCGGATTGCGGATTGCGGATTGGAAAGACGAGCAATCTGTTTTCTTAAAATCCCCAATCCGAAATCCGCATTCCGCAATCGTAAGATTTGCTTGCAAGGCGAAAGCTCATCGCATAGAATGTGCTCGTTTTACCGACCGTCTCTTTACTCACGAGGAGATTTCTCAGATGGCCAAGAATCAGAACAAGCGTTTACCTCCCGTCAAAATCGAAGCCAACGAGAGCGGGTTCGCCGCGCTGCAAACAATCACGGATTACACTCCGATCAATCGCGCTTATTCGCTTGAAGCGATCAGAATAGCGCACACCGAGTTAGAGAATTTGCGTCGAGCGGAGGCGCAGGCGGTGGCGGCGATGACAGTGGCGCGAGAGGCTGCTGTCGCAAAAGAATGGGAGTTGCACAATCTGATGCTGGGCGTCAAGGAACAGATCATCGCGCAGTTCGGCAAGGACTCGAACGAAGTGCAGGCTCTCGGCCTCAAGCGTAAGTCTGATTACAAACCCCCGACGCGAAAATCAATTGCAAGCTCTGAAACAGCACAACCGCCATCTCATGGCGAAGCCAGCTAACGTTTCACGATGCCGCCCGACATGACATCAGCCGCCGTTGCGAGTATAGGCTCACAACGGCTGCATTTTTCTTCCAGCCCGGTCTATGCAAGACGTGCCTGATCTCTTCGCAAGCCGATTCAATTCCGGGCGTTCAATGCCGGGTTGAAGCAAATGGCTGGCAAAGCGTGGCTGACTGAGCCGTCACACTCCCGGTCAATCTTTATAGAGCGTAAGGATTTAAAGCTAACCCGACTGGTTTACGTCTTCCGAACCGATAGCGGGCGCGTAAATAATTCAATCACACTTGCTTGAAGGACGGCGAGTCGTTAAAATCTTTTGCGCGCGGTTACAGTCACCTATCTCAACTTATTGTCCGGCAGCCGGTAAAACTTCAGCGCTGCCCCTTAAAACGTACCGCGCGAGGACGAGACTTCCCGATGATGGATGCGACTCTTTTGCCGTCAGTAAGATATTCAGAGACTGAATCTTCCGCTGGCGCGAGCCGCACTTTCGGCGCGCCTCCGGGATAAAGGGCTGCCACAGGACTCGAACCGATAGATGAAAGAATGTCCAGTTTGCCGGCGCTGTTTCCCCGATCAGGTCAACCATTGCCCGGACGATGGTGACGCCACGACTCACTCCATTACGGGTGAG
>JACCVS010000276.1 GCA_013698055.1 Acidobacteriota bacterium | reverse complement strand
ACTGACATTGTAGAGGCGCGACGACTCGCGGAGCATCTGGACGCGCGCAATCGCGAGCGGCAAGTCGTGCAACAGGAGATCGTCAACCGCGCTCTCGCCGAATATGAATCTTCCGCTGACGCGCAGGCGCAAACACATGTTGCCGTCATCGCGGGAGACGATTGGCACAGGGGCGTCATCGGCATTGCTGCCTCAAAGATTGCGGAAAGAATCAATCGCCCGTGCCTCGTTATCTCGCTTGAGGGCGACACCGGGCACGGTTCTGCGCGCAGCATCGAAGCCTATCACCTGTTGAACGGCTTGACCGAATGCGCCGATCTTTTCATCAAGTTCGGCGGGCATTCGCACGCTGCGGGTTTGACCATCAAGCGAACGAACATTGCCGAATTGCGTCGCCGCCTGAACGATCACGCCGCGTCTTTCCTGACCGATCAAGACCTCATACCCTCGCTCAAAGTTGATCTGGAGCTGCCAGCCGAAGGCATCTCGCTACAGCTTGCCAAAGAGTTGCAGGCGCTTGAGCCGTTCGGTGCGGGTAATCCTCGTCCTCTTTTTATAACGCGTGATTTGCGTATCCTCGCCGAGCCGCGCATTATGAAAGAGAAGCATTTGAAACTTCGCGTGGCCGGTACACAAAATTACCCGCTTGAAGCCGTCTGGTGGGGTGGAGTGGAAGAACTCGCCGGGCGAACGCTTTCGACAGGCCAGCGCATCGAACTGGCTTACACCATCGAGCCGAACACATGGAAAGGCGAGACGCGTTTGCAGTTGATAGTGAAAGACGTGAAATTTGACGATGGACGATAGACCATAGACTATGCGCGAAAGAACGCGCGTTTTCTGTTCGTCCATATCCATCGTCCATCGTTATGCAGGAAGTCAGAAGAAAAAAAGCGATTAATATTGGCTGGCGCGCGGGGTTGCCGGTTGTCGGGCGAATGCTGGGAATCGGGATGCTGGTAGCGGGGCTGATTTACGTTGGCATCTCTTACTATCGCAATCGCAATAACGAGTCCTTCCGAATGCGCGGGGAAGCGCCTGAGTTGTCAAAGCAGGTGACGAGCGTCATCGAAGGTTATGAGCGCCGCGTGATGGATGGAGAGCGCCTGCGCCTATTGGTGCGCGCCGCGCGCGACATCACTTACTCGGACAACCATCACGAGCTTGAGCAGGTGCATCTGGAAGTCTACCCTGAGAAGGGCGAGAAGCCGGATCAGATTTCCGCCCTGCGCGCTATTTACCTGCCTGACGAGAAAGACTCACATAAAGCTCGCGTCTGGTTCACGGGCAATGTCAATATCGAAACCCGCGATGCTCTTGTGGCAAAGACCGAGAAGCTCTCTTACGATCAGGCGACTGAGGTGGCTGAAACCGCCGCGCCAATTTCGTTCACGCGCGAGAATGTTTCAGGACACTCGACGGGCGCAGTTCTGGATGCAAAAAATAAAAAACTGGATTTACAACATGATGTCGAGATAACAATCTTGCCCGACGCTCAGCAAGCAGCGCACGCGGCGAAGCCGAATGCGCGCTCTCGTCCAGTGAAGATTCGCTCGGCACGCGCCCTTTTTGACCAGGCCACTATGCATCTTAATTTTACGGGAGGAGCGACCGCCGAACAAGAGCGCGATGTGATGAGCGGCCAGCAGTTGTCTGCGACGCTCAACGCCAGTAAGCGCGTGCAAAAGATCGAAGCTCGCGGCACTTCATATTTGCGCTCGATGAATGAGGGTCGCGGCGCGGAAGTCCACGCGGCAGACATGGATTTTTTCTTTGACGCCGACCAGCGATTGCAGAAAGCCACGGCCTCGCGTGATGTGCGTGCCCGCAGCCTCGATGCCGATTCGCAGATGGAGTTGACGGGAGCAAACTCGCTCGAAGTTGATTTCCTTTCGCAGAACGAGCGCAGTCAGTTGAAAGAGATGCGCGCAGCAGGGGGGCGTTCGGTTCTTGCTCTCTCCGCGCCGCAGTCACGTGCCAATGATCCGCGCGCCGCCAACAAGCGCCTGACAGCCGACGCCGTCAAACTCATCTGGCACACGACGGGAAGCGACCTTGAGAAGGCGGAGGCGACGGGGAATGCAGAATTAGTTGTTGATCCGGTCGTGAAGAATGCGACCGCGGATCGTAAGACGCTGACCGCGCCGCAATTTGTTTGTGAGTTTTATGAAAAGGGAAATCTCGCACGCCAGTTCATCGCTTCCGGCGGCGAGGCTAAAGCCGTCATTGATCCTTTACAGCCGACGGATGAACGTGCGCAACGCACGATCACATCGCAAAAGATGACGGCTATCTTTGTGCGCGAGACGCAGGACATCGAGCGGCTCGACGCGCAGGGCGATGCGAAATTCAACGAGCGTGACCGCAACGGGCGCGCTCAGAACGCAACATACACGGCGGCGGACGAAACAATGCGGCTGCGCGGCGGAGAACCAACCGTCTGGGATTCGCGCGCCCGCACCAAAGCTGTGGAGCTGGATATGGACACGCGGAGCGACATTTCTTACGGTCGCGGCAAGACTTCCACGACTTACTACAGCCAGGAACAGACGAACGGTGCAACGCCTTTTCAGAATATGAAAAGCCCCGTTTACATCGTTTCAGACCGCGCGGAGTTTCGTCACGTCACGGGCATCGCCATTTACACGGGCAGCGCGCGTGCGTGGCAGGATGATAATTTCGTGCGGGCGGATACCATCACCATTTACCGTGATACGAAACGCATGGAAGGCGATGGGCATGTCCAGAGCGCGCTCTATCAGGCAAGAAAAAAAGCGGCGAATGGCGCGAGCACAGTTGTTCCGGCTTTCGCCACCGCCAACAGCATGTCCTACTCGGAAGACGGGCGTATCCTCCACTACGAAGGCAATGTTGACATCAAGCAGGACACGGACAGGATTCGGAGCGCCGTTTCCGACGTGTATTTGTTGAAAGAGACAAACGAGGTCGAGAAGACCATCGCCGAGCGCGATGTCATCGTCACGCAACCCGGCAGGCAGGGAACCGGAAACTGGGCACAGTACACCGCGGCGGATGAAACGATAGTGCTCAAGGGTAGCCCGGCGCGCGTCGAAGACCCGGAGCAGGGAAGCACGGAAGGCGGACGCTTGACTGTCTATTTGCGCGAGAATAGAGTTGTCGCGGATGATGCTCGTGGGACCCAAACGCCCGGTCGCGTGCGCTCAACGCACAGGATTAGAAAACAGTGACGAGTGACAAGTGACGAGTGACAAGTTAAAACAGGAGAGAGCGCCTGCTTTCCTGTCTTGCTCTTGTTCCTGCTCGTCACTTGTCACTCGTCACTTGTCACTGTAGTTATGAGTGGGACGCAAATAGAAGAAACTATTTTTGTGGAGTCGGGTGAAGAATCGCCCGCTGCGTCTCAGCGACAAGTTGAGGCGCGACCCCGCGCTTCCGAAAAAGCTCCATCGGCGACGGCTCTCACCGCTTTCAATCTTCAAAAAACTTACGGCAAGCGACGTGTGGTTGACGATGTCACGCTGTACGTTGAGCAGGGCGAGGTGGTCGGGTTGCTCGGGGCGAACGGGGCTGGCAAAACCACTACTTTCTACATGATTATCGGGTTGGAGCGGCCTGACCGTGGAACGATTCGACTTGCTGAGCGCGACATCACGAAGCTGCCGATGTACCTGCGCGCACGTCTCGGACTTGGCTATTTGCCGCAGGAGCCGTCAGTGTTTCGCAAGATGACAGCCGCGCAGAATATTCTGGCCGTACTGGAAACGATGGGACTGCGCAGGCGCGAGCGTTTCAAACGACTCGAAGAGCTGTTGGAAGAGTTCGGCATCGCGCACGTGCGTAACACGCGGGGCGATTCCCTTTCAGGCGGCGAACGCCGTCGCACGGAGATAGCTCGCGCGCTCGCCACAGAGCCGCAGTACATTCTGCTCGACGAGCCTTTCGCCGGAATTGACCCGAAAGCCATTGACGACATCCAGAGTGTCATCCTCTACCTGCGTGGTCGCGGCATCGGCATCTTGATTACGGATCACAACGTGCGGGAAACCCTCGGCGTGACAGACCGCGCCTACATCATGTCTGAAGGTCGTATCTTCCGCTCCGGCCACCCGCAGGAGTTGGTCGAAGATGCTGAAGTC
>JACCVS010000225.1 GCA_013698055.1 Acidobacteriota bacterium | reverse complement strand
AAGTGACGAGTGACGAGCAGGAACATGCTTTAACTCGTCACTTGTCACTTGTCACTGAGGTACACATGAGTAACGGGATTCTGGTTTTCGCAGAGCATCGCACGGGCACGCTGAATAAAACTTCATTCGAGGCGATTGCCGCCGCGCAGAGTCTGGGCACGGAGTTGCAGCAAGATGTAACGGCTGTTGTGCTTGGCTCAGGCGCAAACAGTGTGGCGCAGGAGATCGCGGCATATCAGGTGGGCAAGGTGGTTTATGCCGATAATGAGAAGCTCGCCGAGTACACGCCGGACGGCTACACGGACGCGATGGAGAGCGTGGTGCGTTCGCTTGATCCGCAGTATGTGATTTTGCCGCACACATATCTCGTGCGGGATTTCGCTCCGAAGCTCGCCGCCAGATTTGGCAAGGGACTCATCAGCGATTGCATCAGGGCGCAAGTCTCCGATGGAAGCGTGACGTTTTCGCGGCGCATCTTTCTTGGCAAGATTGACGCGGATGTCGTTTCAGATGGAGCGCCGCCAGTGTTCGCAACTTTCCAGTCGGGGGCATATCGTGAGGATCAGGCAACAAAGGGAAGCGGCGCGCAGGTAGAGACGATGAGCGTCGAGGTCGGTGAAGTTCGGATGAAGCCGGAAGCTCCGTTCCAGGAAGTCAAACAGGCCGTTGACCTGACGAAGACGGATGTGATCGTCGCCATCGGGCGCGGCATCAAGAGCAAAGAGAACATCGCGCTGGCCGAAAAACTGGCCGAAGCCCTCGGCGGCGACATCGCCGCGTCGCGCCCCATCTGCGATGCCGAATGGCTGCCCATTGACCGCCAGATCGGGTCGTCCGGACAAACCGTCGCGCCAAAGCTCTACATCGCGCTCGGCATCTCGGGCGCGATTCAGCACCTCGTCGGCATGAAGAACGCGGGCACAATCGTTGCCATCAACAAAGACCCGGAAGCGCCGATTTTCGACATCGCGGATTATGGAATTGTAGGTGATTTGTTTGAAGCTGTGCCGGTCTTGACCGAAGAGATTAAGAAGCTCAAGGGGTAAGAGTATAGAGTAACGTGGATTCGACGTTACAGATGTTTGGAGTATCCAGGCCTCGGTTGGGCGGCAGAATATGTCGTCTGTCCGGGGTTTTAGTTTGGTGACTTCAAACCTCCATGACTTATGTTACAGGTTTTCTGATACGTCGCCCATCCAAATCTATTTTCAGTCTTGTCTATGCAGGAGGTAAATGTATGAAGCACATTTTGCTTTTGGCCGTCATGCTCACGCTCGCCTTCAGTTCATTTGTCACTCCAACCGAGACGCGAGCCGCCGCCGACTCTGTTGTGAGCGCAAATCC
Source organism: Acidobacteriota bacterium (assembly GCA_013698055.1). GTDB lineage: Bacteria > Acidobacteriota > Blastocatellia > Pyrinomonadales > Pyrinomonadaceae > QHXM01. The sequence goes on along the minus strand of JACCVS010000225.1, from coordinate 1,805 downwards.
AGAGGATGTAGAAGGCGTAATTATAGAAAAACAACGAAGCGCGACTCTCAAACCCGGCTACGCCTTCAGGCGCGAGAGCCAAAGTTCCCTGGCAGTGTTGAAAACCAGTAATAATGCCGCCTTGCAAATGGGAACGCTAACCTGTATCAGGGCGGACAAGAGAGCTTGCACCGCTGAGTTTAGCAGGACCAGGATGAAATGTAGCAGTAGCTGTTACTTGGTAAGCGTTCGGGGAGGGGTGATGGCGAGGTGAATCGGACACCAGCTTCGGCAAACCAAGTCCAGACTTTTACAAATAATTGCCTGACGGGCAGGTCAACTATATTTGTGCCTTAGGTATGGCTTATTGCCGGTTTTTCTCGAACAGGACGTTAATGTCTGCCACCACGTCCGACGGTTTCCACTTGTTGCCTGAATAAAGTTTGACCAACTTCCCGTCCGGCGCGATGAGCGCGGTCTGGAGCGAATGGACGAACTCGCCTTTTTCAGGGAGATAAGTGAGGCCGAAAAACTGAGCGACTTTTTTCACCTCTTCCGCCTCTCCCGTCACAAACTCCCAGTGACTGAACGTCTCTTTGTCGTAATTGCCGGTCTGTGCCGCGCCGTAGCTGCGCAGGACTTTCGGCGTATCATACGCGGGGTCGAAGCTGACACTCACCAGATGAGTCTTCTTGTAGAGCGCCGCATCCTTCTGTAACTCACGCTCAATTTCCGCGAAGTGGCTGCTCATCAAAGAGCAGTATTCGGGCACGGGGCAGCGCGTGTAGATGAAAGTCAAAAGCAGCGCACGTCCCTTGTACTGCGCGATGCGAACGAGCTTATTGTCCTGATTAACCAGACGAAAATCTGGAACCATATCGCCCGGTTTCGGTATCGCAGAGCTTTCGGGTGTGCCTGTCGTTTGTGCCGCGCTCTTCTGAACAACCACGACATCTTCGAGCCATGCGGAATCGTCTGTGACGACGAGTGCGGCCTGTACCTCGTCGCCCGGCTTCATGACATCGAGCGGCCAGGCGTCTTTCAGCTTGAAAGGCATCGTCATCGCGTCCATGAAATCTTTCACCTCTTCATGGGAGATGATCGCGCTCTGGTTGGCTTTGTCAATGGAGACGATTGTGCCTTTCAGGTCGTACCGCTTGCCCTGCGGCACGGGTGGTTTCGACTGGCAAGCCAACAGCATGACGCAGGGAAGCAAAATAAAGAAGCTCAGAAGTTTTCTTTTCATTAAGGTGAATCGCCCGCTCAGCGGCGCTTGAGTTGTTCAGTATAGAGTGTCTGGTAAACCCAGTAGTTCGGCATAACTTTGTAAACGTAATCCTTCGACTGCGTGTATCCGATTTCCAGCACATAGCGGTCAGGATCGTTTGAGCGTGCGCGAGCCGCCCAGCGCGCGACGTTGTCCTCGCCTCCGTTATATGAAGCGGCGACGGCTTGCGGCATGTCGGGAAATAGCCGGAAGAGATTCCCCATGTATTGCGAGCCGAACAGCACGGCCATGCGCGGATTGTAAAGATCGTCCTGCCGGAAATCCGTCAGCTTAAGCTCGGCGGCAATCTGGTTGGCGGTTGAAGGAATGAATTGCAGGAGACCACGAGCCGCCGCGATTGACTTGGCCTCCGGGCGAAAGCGCGATTCCTGTCGCATGATCGAAAGCACGAAGCGCGGGTCTACATTGCGTGCCGGAGCGTATTCGATGAGCGACCCAGCATAGGGCGCAGGATACAGCAACTCGACCATCTCGCGCGGGGCGAGCTCGAGAAGATAATCCGCGGGGACTTTCTTCCAGAGCGGCTCCGCGTAGCGCA
>JACCVS010000214.1 GCA_013698055.1 Acidobacteriota bacterium | reverse complement strand
CGACCGTCAACTCGCGGATTACGTTCGGCGCTGCGGCGCGCAGGTCGTCCGCTCAGGAGAGTTCCGAAAAAAGATGGACGAGGCTACCGCCAATGTCACTCACGGGAACACAGATGAGCCAACAGTTAATGGAAAGCTCGACGAGTGGATGCGTTATTTCGGCGTCGCGCCGGAAGACGATGAAGAATAGAGAAGTGTAAACTTAGCTGTCTGCGGTATGCTGTCTGAATAATGAAGCCTTGAAGATCAGGAAAGGAAAATCAATGCGACGGACTTTAACAATTTTATCCTTGCTCACCATTGCTGCTTTCTGGAGCGCCTGTGGTGGAAACTCGAACACGAGCGGCAACGCCGGAAGAGAAGACACCGACACGACCGTCAACAGTGAAAGAATAGACAGCTCAAACATCGCCCCGACTGGCGGCCCCGGCCCCGAGCCGGAAGGCCGCGGCGCGCAATCTTCGGGCAACACAAACGAAACCAAAGCCGACAACAAAAATAAAGGTGATAACAAGAACACGAACAGGCAATAGCTCGCGAGCATGACACGCTGCATTGCTGGATTCTTAGCGAGGATGGGTGGAGCTAAAACTCTCAACGGGAGTTCATAGCGAGCGCGGCGTGGAAACTTTCAACATCAAGTCCTTAAAGCGCTCGTCGTCGCGCAACGTTGCCCAGTTAGGATCATGCTCGAAGCACGGGCGATTCTCGTTGCCGAGGGCGACAGATCGTTCCAGCCATTCAAATGCTTGCTCGCGCATTCCTTCCAGTGCATAAACAGAAGCCAGCCCGTAAGCAATATCAGGATCAACAAGAGCATTCTTCTTCACCTCATCGGTCAATTCGGCGCGTGCGGCTTCATGTTGCCCCTGCGCGCTCAGGAACATGGCGAGAAACGGGCGGACGCCGTGCATGTTCGGGTGTAGTTGAAAGACCTGTTGCATCAAGGAAGTCGCCGCTGCTGCATCGCCCTTGTAGTAGAGTACGAGCGCGCGAAACGTCTTGACGAGCGGGTTGTCCGGCTCACTCTTGCTGGCCTCGTCGAGTTCGCCCATCGCGTCGTTAAAGCGGCCTTGAAAGATGCGGACGAGGGCGCGGTTACACCTCACCACGACGTGCGCCGCCGGGTCGAGCTGCAATAATTTATCGTAACTGCGAAGCGCTCTGTCGTATTCACCGTCGAGACGATGCAGCGTCGCTTTGACGAAGTAGACCACCGCCTCGTTCGGGGCGGACGAGCGTGCGCGCGCAACTTCCGCCCGCGCCTTCTTCTTTTCGCCGCGCCAGAGGTAAACGAAAACCATTAGCATCCGCGCTTCGACGATGCTCGGGTCGAGCGCGAGTGTTTTCTCGAACGCTGCTTCGGCGCGCTCGAAATCTTCCGCCGAGCCAAAGCCTTTGAAGACGCGGTTGACATAGCAAGCGCCGAGTCCATCGTGCGCGAGGGCGAAATTCTGATCGAGTTGGATGGCGCGCTCGAAGTGAGCGATTGCTTCATCACAATCTTCGGGCGCGACTGTGCGAAAAATGAAGCGCGCGAAGAAATCGCGCCCGCGCAAATATTGTTCGTAGGCGGCAGCGCTCTCCGTCGCGGGGCGCGCAATCTTGGCCTGTTCTTCGTGCGTTAGCTCAAGCCGTAGACCGTCAACGATGCGCTGCGCGATGGTGTCCTGGACGACGAGAATGTCGCTCGCCGCAGCATCTATGCGGTCGCTCCAGAGCATGTCGCCGCTCGCTACGTCGAGCAGTTGTGCTGTGACGCGGAAACGCTCGCCCGCGTGGATGAAGCCTGCGGAGAGCACGGCATTGACGTTCAACTCGCGCCCGGCATCGCGCGGGTCTATTTGCTGTCCCTGATATTTTGAGATGACGGACGAGGGACGCACGACAAGGGAGCGCAGGCGAGCCAATTCCGTTATCACCGCATCGGCGAGCGAGAATTCGTAAAAGGCGGACTGCGGATCGTTGCTCAGATTTCTGAAAGGCAGAATAGCGATGCTCTTCTTCTCGCGCTCGCCGATGCTCGTCACCGGCGTTTGATGAATCTCCTGCGAAGTGTGGGACGCGGAGACGGGCGCGCTGGTGTGTTGCGGCTGCTCCGTGCTGGTAATGCCGCGCAGCCAGCGCATGGCGCGCGAGACGGGATTTGAGCCGGAGAGGTGGCGAGGTTGGGTGCCTGCTCCGCCCCCGGCTAATTGTGCATCTCCGGCTGAGACTTCCCGCAACACGCTTTTGAGGTCATCACGAAACTCCGCGATCTTTTGATAACGGTCGCGCGGCTCTTTGGCGAGCGCGCGATCCAAGATTTGTTGCAGGCGCGGTGGCGTGTAGCCCGGTCTTGCTTCCGCGAGCGGCTTCGGCGGATCGTGAAGCACTGCGTGGCGCACGTCCACGCTCGTCTTGCCGCGAAACGGCCACGTTCCCGTCAGCAATTCGTAAAGGAGAACGCCCGTCGAAAAGATGTCTGCGCGTGCATCTGTGCGGTCGCCGCGCGCCTGCTCCGGCGCGGCGTGTGTGGGCGTGCCGTAGGGAACGCCGACTTCGGTCAACTCTGTGCGATGAATGCCTTCGGTGCGGCTTGTCTCTTCATCAAGCAGCTTGGCAAGGCCGAAATCCAGCACTTTCGCTTGTCCTGTGCTCGTCACCATCACGTTGCCTGATTTGATGTCTCGGTGAATGATACCTTTGGCGTGCGCCGCGGCGAGCGCGTCCGTCACTTGAATTCCAATCAAGAGCGCACTGTTCAATTCAAGCGGGCGACCGTTGACGAGTTGCCGCACGGTGCGCCCTTCGACATATTGCATGGCGATAAAATGCACGCCGTTCGCTTCGTCCATGTCGAAGATGGTGCAGATGTTCGGATGATCGAGAGATGAGGCGAGGCGTGCTTCGCGCTCGAAGCGTTTAAGATTTGCTTCCTTGACGGTCAATTCAGGCGGCAGGACTTTGATGACAACAGTGCGATTGAGCTTTGTGTCAACAGCTTTGTAGACTTCTCCCTGCCCGCCGACGCCGACCTTTTCGAGGATGCGATAGTTGAGCAGAGTCGAGCCAATCATTGGCGGGGCAAGGGTGAATTGAAAAATGCCAGCCTGATTCTAAAAATTCTCGTTCAGCAATGGGGCAGTTTATATCTTATTCGCTGCGCCATTTCAATCTGTTTGTGATTAAGGCCGGGAGGTCTCAAGCAGAAAGTGGACGTTATGTTGCGCAGCTGTTCTTAGTACAAAATCATCATTCGTTGAACTGTTCACCGCGAAATAGCGGCTGCCCCGCCATGCTCGTATAAAATCCGTAGATGGCGAAGGCGACACAGACAAGCAGGGCGAAGAAGGTGCTGCCCACATACCACGCCGAAAAATCTGTCGTATACGGATAGAACAATCCCATGAAATAGAAGAATTGAGCGGATGCCATCGCGAGCAGTCCTAAACGCGCGACACAGAAGACAATCGTCGCGTACGCGAACCCGGTTAGAAGCAGCCCGACGAGTGAATCAGACCCGATTGACAAAAGCCGGGGAAACATGAAAAGCAGCCAGAGCGCGGCGGCAGCCAGCCAATCTCTTTTCAGAGGCAGAGACAGAAGCAACAAGAGCAGCACATAGCCCATCGCGTGCAAGAGAGACATAAAGAACTGCCACCCGAAGAATGTCGAGCCGATACCGCTCGCGCTGAGTTGCGTGGTGAGTATCCCTCCTGTAATCACGTCAGCGGGCGAGCCGAACTGTCTGGTGAGAAGTTCGCTGCCGATGAACAAGATGACATGGCTGCCGAGTCCCAGGAGCATTCCCATCAGAATGTCCCGCCCGACGAGCGGATCGCGCCATTTGCCCGCCATCAGCCGACTCCAGGAGATGATTCGATGAGGCGAACGCTTACGCACGTATGGTTCGAGCGCGATGTAGAAGAGCCAGATGATGACCGCTTTGATGAGCGCCGCAGCAACGGCGAACCAGAAGAGTGTTAGCTCGCCTTTAAAAGTCGGAACGTGACTTGCCCCGATGAGCCAGGCGAGCAGACTCAAAGCGAAGATGATGACGGCGAGGCGGAACGCGCCCTTGCGGTCGCCGCGACCGAGACGCCAGTTCCTCCGCGCCAGCAGCACGCCCGTAATCGTGACAAGCATAAAGACGGAGAAGACGATGACGAAAAATCTCGTGCTACCTGCATCGAGTTCGGCGGGCTGTAAGCGTTGAGGTCTGCTCCACGCGCCGAGCACCTCGAAATAAACGGGTTTGTCCCGGTAAGCAGCCGCCTCGACGCGCGCTGGGAGATGCGGCTGCGCGGGAAAAACGCCTTCCCAGGCTGTGCGCGTGTCAGCATAAACAAGAGGCAACTGACGCGGCTCAACTGATTTGAAGTTCTCAATGTTCAGCCCTGCCTCTTCAAACAGAATGCTCCAGTTAACAGTGTACGTTTCGGCTTTTCCAGCGCCTTCAACTTGAGATGGCATGGCACTAAATTCAATCAGTCGTCCTTCCATGTCGAGGACGGAGTGAATCATGCCGGAGAGAAGCGGCGGCGGGTCGTCGGGTGTCACGATGATGTTCGTTTGCGGTTCGAAATGACGCGGGCTTTGACGATACCAAAACTGCAACGCGGCGGGCTGGTTATCTTTGAACCTACGCCAACGCTGGGGGGATTTGTCCTGCTCGTAGATGTAATTAATGTAATCATAATCAATACGGAAGCCGTGTGCGGTGTCGGTTGGCGGCTCCGTGTAGCCGAGTCTTTTGGAAACGCTTCCGGCGCGATCAGCCAGAACATCGGGCGACTTTTTAGGTGACACGATGCGGAGCAGCGACACGCTCTCCGACGCGACGCACAGAAAGACGAGCGCGAACAAAACCGCAGCGAGACACAGAACGGCAACAGCCGGACGCAAGCTTCCTTCCTTCGGTGCGGCGGCGACCATTTCCGGGGAAGGGGTATCGCCCGCCGCGATAGCTGCCGCGAGCGGATCCCCGCCCGGCAGAGCCGCCGCCACTTGCAACGCCGAAGCGGGACGCTTCTCCGGTTCTTTTTCCAGACAACGCCCGATCACGCGCTCGACCAAAGGATCAACGTCCTTGACGAAACTTGAGATGCTCACCGGTGTGCTCGTCTCGCGCTGCCGGATAATCTCGTCGAGCGTGTCGGCGGGAAAAGCTTTCTTTCCGGTAAAGACTTCGTAGAGCAACAGTCCGAGCGAGTAGATATCGCTTTTGATTGAAACTTCTTTTCCCGCGAGTTGCTCCGGCGACATGTACGCGGGAGTGCCCGAGCGAATTTCATGACCGCGAAACTCATCCGACAAGCCCGCCAGACCGAAATCGGTGATGCGCGCCCGCCCGCGCCCGTCAATCATGATGTTCGCTGGCTTGAGGTCGCGATGCAGTACGCTCTCTTCGTGCGCGGCGGCGAGTCCCGCGCAGAGTTGGCGCGCGATTTCAATCGCCTTGTCTTCGGGCAGGCGACCAATGCGCCGCAGCAAACTGCTCAAGTCTTCGCCGTCGATGTACTCCATCGAGAGAAAGTTTTGACCGCCGGTCACGCCGATGTCGAACACGCGGCAGACGTTCGGGTGGGAGACTTTGCGGGCGGTACGCACCTCGCGGTGAAAGCGTTCGAGCATCGCCGCGTCTTTCGAGAGTTTTTCGGGAAGAAACTTGAGCGCGACCGGCTGCCCGAGTTTGAGATCGTCGGCGCGATAGACCTCTCCCATCCCGCCCTTGCCCAGTTGTCCGATGATGCGGTAGCGTTCGGCCAGGATCGTGCCGGGAATAAATCGCGTCTCATCGCTGATGACGAACGGCGTTCGACGCAGCAGTCTCGCCGCATCATTTACGAGCGTCGAGATTAAGTTTCCAGTCGGCTGTTGATGCCGAAGCAGCGATTCGACTTCCTGCCGTAACTCCGTATCGCCGTCGCACGCCGCATCAAGATATGCCGCGCGCTCTTGCGGCTCGCGCTCAGCGGCGGCTTCAAAAACCTCCTCAATTTTTTGCCAGCGTTCTGGTTTCATCGGAATAGCCATCAACGGGCGGACATTTCCCTGTGGAGCCATGCCTCAGCCGTTCTCATCTGCCGCCTGACTGTCGCGACGGCGATGCCTTCCACCAAGCCGATTTCCTCAATCGAGAGACCGCCGAAGTAGCGCAGCTCGATGATGCGGCTTTTGCGCGGATCGAACTTTGCCAAGCTTTGCATTGCATCGTCCAGGGCGACCAGATCGGCGGCGCGCTGTGGTGAAAAGATCGCCGCTTCTTCGATGGATAGATCGCGTTCGCCGCCGCCGCGTTTCGCCGCCGTATGTTTGCGCGCGTGATCCACAAGTATCTGGCGCATGAGACGCGCGGCGACGCCGAAGAAGTGCGCGCGGCTCTGCAATTCCAAATCGCTCTGCCCGACGAGCCTGATGAAGGCTTCATGGACGAGCGCCGTGCCCTGAAGCGTGTGGTCTTTGCGCTCGCCGCGAAGATAATGCGACGCGAGTCGTCGCAACTCGTCATAAACGAGCGGCGTGAGTTTCTCCAGCGCCGCACGGTCGCCGCCCTGCCAATCATGTAAGAGCCGCGTTACCTCGTGAGACAAGTCGGCATTCATAGAGACTCTGGCATTCGCACTCCATTCTCTCTAGCTATTAGGACGGCGAGAGCCTATTCATTCCCGCCTTATGAGTCAATGTCTGTGAATGAATTTTTGCCCGGTCTATGATTATCGAGCGCCGTCATTTGGCGAGTCGCTGCTTCAGAAGCCACTTCCAGAATCCCGGCTCGGTGTAGGCTTTGTCGAAGATGAAGTG